>NZ_JABRVS010000001.1:607497-911245 GCF_013248905.1 Shewanella sp. VB17 | reverse complement strand
TGGCTAAAGATCATATGCTGCCACAAGAGTTGATAGAAATTGCTTTTAAAAGCGAATTATTTGCAGAGGCTGTGACGTATTTGGCACACGCCTTACCTTTACGTGAAACTATTTGGTGGGCATATTGCTGCGCAAATAGCCGTGTTGATTGGAATGATGCAGAATCCGACGCAATAAAAGCAACAAAAGTTTGGGTGCACATGCCAGATGAAAAGAATCGACGTTTTGCAGAGAAAATGGCCAATAAGTCAGGATTAGAATCTGGCGCAGGATGGGCTGCACAAGCTGCATTTTGGAGTGGAGGAAGTATCACACAACCTGATGATCCTATCGTGCCGCCACCTCCCTATCTATATGCCCAAGCGGCGGCAGGTTGCATTAGCCTTACAGCCATTTTGCCTGATGGTAGTAAAGCTAAACCACGATATCGTCAATTTATCGATATTGCATTACATATCGCCAAAGGCGGAAATGGAACAATTTAGGAGAATATATGTTACCAGCAGCACGTGGAACAGATATGCACATATGCCCAATGCAAACACCAGCACCAGTACCTATACCTCATATTGGCGGCCCTATCTTGCCTCTGCCTACCACAGTATTAATTGGCTGCTTACCTGCAGCAACTTTAGGGCAAATGTGCATCTGCGTTGGACCACCTGACAGTATCATAAAAGGCAGTGCAACCGTACTCATCAATAATAAGCCCGCCGCTCGAATGGGAGACAGTACCGCCCATGGTGGCACCATTGTAATAGGCATGCCAACTGTGTTGATTGGAGGTTGAATAGCGTTAGCTCATTACAATTTAAAAACGCAAATATGAGTTTTAGTCAAAAAAACAGGTGATCAATGTGCCTGAAGTTAAATAAACTAAGAGAAAAATATTATGCAATTTATTGGATATCATGGAACAAGTGAATCATCTGCACAAAACATTTTACATACAGGTGTACGTCGTGAATGCCTACCAGCAACAGGACAAATTGGTCCAGGTTTTTATATTGCCAAAATGAAGGGGGAGCTGCCTGAATGGGGAGCAACTCAAGCGACCGAACCAACACGGCGTAAACTTTGGCTATGGCAAACAATAATAAGCCGTATTACTGGTGAATATCATAACCCGTTTCTGCCAAATAATGCGAAGAGAACTATTCTCAAGGTCTATACAACTAAGCCTCTACTGCAATGTAAATGGAATTCAATGAACCCCGTTGATTTGTCAGCGATGAATATGATGTTAAATGAGTCTAAGCAAGATCGCCGCCAAGCCCTGAATGATTTTTTTATGAATCGCTCACAGTGGTTACAAATGGTCATTCCACCCGAAGAGTTAACATATCTTGTTATACGCCGAGATGACAACATAGCAACGGTAACAACGAATTGGTATTCAAAAGAAAGCCCAGTATAAAGGGATTAATCTTACACCCTATAAAAATTAGCTAAATATATTATCGCTAGTTCTCTATCAGTGGCAACACTTGTATGTGGCACAGTTACATACGCTTATAAGATGAATGATCAAAACACAATCAATAAGAATGATAACACTAGGCATAACGAGTTCTGGCTTCACACTTGCAATACATTAACGTCATCGCCAATTGAAAAATGAAACACTGTTGAATTTCATACTAATCCAAGACATGCCACAATTTTTAATCATAGAGAAAACCATTTAAGAATATAACTCCAACAAGATTTAACCTAGTTACAGCGAGCTATTTAAGTGTTTCTATGCCTGTTCCAGTAGCAAATTGATGCAATTTAGTCTTTGATCTTAAAATATAATGTATATAGAATCAACCAATGACAGCGCTGTCAAAATGTTAGTGGTATATAAAATTCACATATAGAAAACATAATAGTACCGAGTTAATAATTTACTACATTGCAGCACAAATTTTTTATTAAAAGATATCTTTGCTTATATTATCAAACCAGCGGTAACGTTTGATAAAAAAAGGTTATTAACTAAATTAAAATATTTACAAACACCTATCGTATTTTAATTTACATCAAAACAGAGCAACTACCTGTATGTCAGGTTATTAATGAGAAATAATATGCCGAAAGATATAAATAAAATAGTGATGAGTTTTTATTCTACAAATTCAGGGGCAAAAGAAATAAATACTTTTTCCCGTAAGCGGACAAATGGAGACCGTCAACCTAATTTTAAAGTAACAGATAACCAAGGTTCCGCCTGTAGTACCGTTGCATTCTTGCATTCTGATTCAGAATATTTAAAAGCTAATATAAAAACTAAACAAATATTATTTGAAAAATTTAAATCTGTCATTACTTCGAATGAAAAAAAATATCCATCCATATCTACTTTTTATAGAGGCGCTCGTTCTAATATACACCCTATCACCTATTACAAACAGGGTGACTACATTACTAACAAATACTTTACTAGCGCCACGAAAGAGATGCGTATTGCTACTGAGTATATAAATGGGACATATATGAAAGCTGATGATAGAGCTAAATATGGTTGCTCTATCCTTTATCTGATACAACCTAAGAAGATATGTAAAATCAATGACTATGAAGATGCCTTTGTCATCAATGCAGATAAAAAATTTCAAGTAATGAATCTTGAACGTAAGAGTCATTATGTCATCGTTACGTTACGAGAGACCTCTAAGGCTGGAGGTAATCTAAAAAATATGCTTTAAACCCGACCAAAAAACATGAATGTAACATCTATACACAAAAAAATAAATTACACCTAAAAATCTAACTAAATCACTGATGATGTTTAAAAATCATTAAGGGGTATTAAAAATGCCAGTAGCCTTTGAAAAATATACAGCAAGTGCAGGTGTGCCCAGCGGGCACGTAATGAAATTTCAACATATTTGTCGGCAAGAAAAGATCGTTATTGTATCACGAGAACTCAACCCACTCTGTACTGATTTACTGCTTGATGGTTATGATGCTAAAGGCTTTCATATCAAAGCAAAAACCTGCGATTGGGGACCAATGGCAGGTTTTGTACCCGACAAGCCTAGCTATACCAAAGCAACTCAAAGTATAGAAAAACAAGAAAAAGAAATAAACAATTGTAAAGCAAATGGAGTAAAGTCTACTGCTATTATGATTTCCGAACAGCGCATATTGGACTTAAAAAATGAACACATCATTTGGGAGACAATAGGCAGCACATTCGATGAAAAAAAGGTTGCATGTAAAAACAGCAGAACGGGTCAAGATGAACATTTTACATTAAGAAGAGTCGACCAACTCTGGGCAATATATAATGCTGAAAATAGCCCTGTTCACGGCTTAATTAATCCTGGAGCATCCACTCAAGACTACAAATCTGCAGTATGCGGCGATTATGATTTATGGGGGATCTTCCCTCATCATGGCCAAAAGCACATTAGCGTCGCAGACAGAATGATGCCACTTAAAGCGACCTTGCCGCAAAATGTTCACCCAAACATAAAAAAAATCGCTGCTGCGGGTGGATTTATATTTGAGTCAAAGAAACAAATGGCCGCTATCGCAGATAGCAAAGAAGATGCCCACTCGGGCAATCTTACACCTTACGTCAGTAAAATAAGAAATATGATCAACAATACATTTCGAGGTGCTATCAAACCTGTCGTAATGCACAGTGATTATTGTGGTAACCCGTTTGGGGACATAGACTTTCCTCTTATCTTCTTTATACCCAATGAGCACTATAGAGTTGCTAACAACATAGGAGAGTTACGGGAACAGCTACATACATTGGAAAATAAAGGGTACAAAGTGCAATCAGCCCTAAATCCTTCATGGAGAATTCCCAACTATACTATTGCCTGAAATACTATTACGTAAATATAAACATATAAAAAAGCCGCAATAAATGCGGCCTTTTTTATATCAACAATATGTTGCAATGTGTGTCTTCACTTCCTCAAAACTAGAACGGAATATCGTCATCCCACCCATCATCAAGATCTGGGGTAAAATTTTGCTGTGGTTGAGGTGCTGCGCGCTGTTGTGGTGCAGTCTGTGGTTGAGGTGTATAAGCAGCAGCTGCTTGTACTGGTGGTTGATAAGCCGCTTGTTGTGGAGCCTGTTGTTGAGGCTTAGGTGCGTAACCACTTTGCTGTGGCGCTTGTTGTTGAGGCTTAGGTGCGTAACCACTTTGCTGTGGCGCTTGTTGCTGAGGCTTAGGTGCATAACCACCTTGCTGCGACGCTTGTTGCTGAGGCTTAGGTGCGTAACCACCTTGCTGTGGAGCGTGTTCCTGAGGTGCATTATATTGCTGAGGCTGATTTTGCTGCTGACCATAATCACCTTGCTGCTGAGCGCCACCTTGACCACGACTATCGAGCATCTGCATCTCATTAGCATTAATCTCAGTCTTATACCTATCTTGACCGGTAGACTGATCTTGCCACTTGCTGGTTTGTAATTTACCTTCAATATAGACCTTAGAACCTTTCTTAAGGTACTCACCAGCAACCTCTGCTAGGCGACGATACATCACAATATTATGCCATTCAGTACGTTCTTGTGGTTGACCTTGTTGGTCTTTCCAAGACTCACTCGTCGCCACTGTAAAATTGGCAACGGCATTGCCATTTGGCATATAACGAACTTCCGGGTCTTTACCCAAATTACCGACCAAAATTACCTTATTGACACCACGACTGGCCATTGAAATCTCCTGAGATATACTAAAAAATTACGATAAATTTTACGCCAATTCCCTGCCAAAAGACACGAAATAAAGGCTAACTGACAGAGCCTAACACAGCTCGCGCTTCTCTTAAATCGAAATGCTCATCTACTTTTAAATAAGCCACCTTCTCTTCTAACACCACTATCGCCTCAGCGACACCGGTCAGTTGAGATAATTTCGTGGCCATGGTCTTCGCCTGATCTTTACCTTCTACTTTAGCTTCAAGGGTATAGCTTTTAAGTAGCACTGGATTTTTCATGCCTAAGGTGAGTAATAACCAGATAGTCATCAAAACTAAAGCGACCGAAAATACCCCAGCAGCCCCCACAAGCTGATAAGCACCACCGCCTAATATACCACCACAAAATGCACCAAGAAACTGACTGGTCGAATAAACGCCCATTGCAGATCCCTTATCACCCACAGGACAAAATTTGGCAATCAAACTGGGTAATGAGGCTTCCAGATAATTAAAACCAGTAAAAAATAGCACCACGGCAATGCTCAACACCACTAAGTTATTGGCAAAGAGCGCCATGGAAGCTAATGCCAACATCATAATAAGCAGTGACACTTGAAAAGTCGCCTTCGTATTCTTCTTTTTCACTCCGATAATAATCAGCGGCACCATCAAGAAGAATGCTCCGATGAAAGCTGGAAAATAGAGCATCCAATGTTTTTCTTTCACTAACCCCGCATCAACGAGATCGAGCGGTAACGCAACAAATACAGCCGTTAGTACCAAATGTAAAATAAAAATCCCAGCGTCTAAGCGAAACAATTGCGGATCGGTGATCATGGCTTTTAACTTAGCGGGGGTAGCTAAAGTGTCGCCTTTCGGCGCTTGAGATATCGGGTTTGGCACCAACACCTGCACAATCAACATGCCTACAACGGCTAAACCAGCAGTCATAGCAAACAAGCCAGATAAACCAACATACTGAGCCACAATGGGGCCGACAAGCAATGAGAGTGCAAAAGAAAAACCAATACACATGCCGATGATAGCCATCACTTTCGTTCTCTGCTCATCACGCGTCAGATCCGCTGCCAGTGCCAATACTGCAGCAGCAATCGCTCCCATTCCCTGTATGGCCCGACCTGCAACCACCCCATAAATGGTATCTGAATTAGCAGCAATAAGACTACCGATCGCAAACATAAATAAACCAATTAAAATAATCGGTTTACGACCAAACTTATCCGATAATATTCCCATTGGGATCTGTAAAACAGCCTGTGTCAGACCGTATGCACCAATCGCGATCCCCACCCACAAAGGTGAGAAACCTTCCAGATGTTGCCCATATAATGCGAAAACGGGCATGATCATGAATAAGCCCATCATACGTAAACCAAATACACTGGCTAAAGAAAACGCGACTTTTGTCTCAATTCTTGAGAGTCCGTTATTGGCCATGTTCCGCCCTGATAGTGAGTATATAAATAAGTCATGTATGGTACCACGAAGCCATTAATTAGCTCAAAAGGAAAATCAAAATAGTCGCCTAAAATAGTTTGAACTGAAAATTAATGGCTTAAGATAGGTTAAAGATGAGTTACTTTTATTAAGACCTGATCCAATTTTTGTGCGATAATCGATCTCTTTTTTATTCGGCATAGAGAGACAGATGGACAAGATTGAAGTTCGTGGTGCCCGCACCCACAATCTAAAAAACATCAACCTGACAATTCCTAGAAATGAGTTAATTGTGATCACAGGATTATCAGGATCAGGTAAATCATCTCTGGCATTCGATACCCTTTATGCCGAGGGACAGAGGCGCTATGTTGAATCGCTTTCAACCTATGCTCGTCAATTTTTAAGTTTAATGGAAAAGCCAGATGTCGATCATATTGAAGGCTTAAGTCCTGCCATTTCTATTGAACAAAAATCCACATCACATAATCCTAGGTCCACCGTCGGAACCATTACCGAAATCTACGATTATCTTCGACTACTATTTGCCCGTGTCGGTGAGCCACGTTGCCCAACACACGGCCAACCTTTAGCCGCACAGACCGTTAGCCAAATGGTCGACAAAGTGCTGGAACTCCCCGAAGGCAGTCGCCAGATGTTACTTGCCCCAGTGATCAATAACCGTAAAGGCGAGCATGTAAAATTACTCGCGAGTTTATCAGCTCAGGGCTTCATTAGAGCCCGAGTTGATGGTGAAGTCTGTGATCTCACCGATCCTCCAGAGCTTGAACTCCACGTAAAACACACAATCGAAGTCGTGGTTGACCGATTTAAAGTACGTGATGATATTAAACAACGTTTAGCCGAATCGTTTGAAACCGCGCTTGAATTGTCTGGCGGAGTAGCCACCGTTGCTAATATGGACAACGATAGTAAAAATACAGACGAGGAACTGCTGTTCTCAGAGAATTTTGCTTGCCCACAATGTGGTTATTCGATGGCGGAACTTGAACCAAGGATCTTCTCATTCAATAACCCCGCTGGCGCTTGTGGCACTTGTGATGGATTAGGAATACAACAATATTTCGATCCAGAACGTGTGATAGTCAATGATGAACTATCCTTGGCAGGAGGCGCTATTCGTGGCTGGGATCGACGTAATTTCTATTACTTCCAGATGCTGAGCTCTCTAGCCGAACATTATAAATTTGATGTTGAAAAGCCCTTAATTCAACTCTCCGCAGAAATAAAAAAACGGATCCTTTATGGATCAGGCACCCAAAGCATTGCTTTTAAATACATTAATGACCGTGGCGATGTGGTGGTACGCAACCATCCCTTTGAAGGGATCCTTAATAACATGGAGAGGCGTTACCGCGAAACAGAATCAAATGCTGTCCGTGAAGAGCTGGCCAAATTTATTAGTACCCAGTCTTGTCAAAGCTGTAATGGCTCACGACTACGAGAAGAAGCGCGTAACGTGTTCATTAATGACCTTAATATGCCAATATTAACCCAATGGTCTATTGGTGAAACCATGGAATACTTCTCTACACTTAAGCTCTCAGGGCAAAAAGCTCAAATCGCTGAGAAAATCCTTAAAGAAGTGGTCGATCGCTTAGGCTTTTTAGTCAATGTCGGTCTTAATTATTTAAGCCTGTCTCGTTCTGCTGACACACTTTCAGGTGGTGAAGCTCAGCGGATCCGGCTCGCAAGTCAAATAGGGGCTGGTTTAGTCGGGGTCATGTATGTGCTTGATGAGCCTTCCATCGGTCTCCATCAAAGAGATAATGAGCGTTTACTTCAAACCCTTATTCACCTGCGTGATATTGGTAACACTGTGATCGTCGTTGAACACGATGAAGATGCGATTAAAATGGCCGACCATATTATTGATATTGGTCCAGGTGCAGGTGTGCATGGCGGCGAAGTGATCTGTGACGGCACATTAGCGGACATTCTCAATTGTGAGGCATCCATAACCGGCCAATACCTCTCAGGTAAAAAACAAATTCATGTCACTCAAGATCGTGTTAATTATGATCCAAATAAACTGATTGAACTTTTTGGTGCCAGTGGTAACAACCTAAAGGAAGTAGATCTGCAGATCCCTGTTGGTTTATTTACCTGTGTGACTGGTGTATCAGGCTCAGGTAAGTCCACCCTGATCAACGATACCTTTTACAAGATAGCCCACCGCATGTTAAACGGTGCAACCGTTGATGAGCCAGCCCCTTACCGTGAAATTAAAGGAATGGATCATTGTGACAAAGTGGTTGATATTGATCAAAGCCCAATAGGCCGGACTCCACGATCTAATCCAGCAACTTATACCGGAATTTTTACCCCAATAAGAGAACTGTTTGCCGCAACGCAGGAGTCTAGAACACGCGGTTATAAGCCTGGCCGTTTCTCCTTTAACGTAAAAGGTGGACGCTGTGAAGCTTGCCAAGGCGACGGTCTGATTAAAGTAGAGATGCATTTTCTACCCGATGTTTATGTGCCTTGTGACGACTGTAAGAGTAAGCGCTACAACCGTGAAACCTTAGAAGTGAAATATAAAGGAAAAAGCATCCACGAAGTATTAGATATGACAGTTGAAGAAGCCAGACCTTTCTTCGATGCCGTACCTGCTATTGCCAGAAAGTTGCAAACTTTGATTGAAGTCGGCCTCTCTTACATCAACTTAGGTCAAAGTGCGACCACACTGTCAGGCGGTGAAGCTCAGCGAGTAAAATTAGCCAAAGAGTTATCTAAACGAGATACAGGTAAAACCTTGTATATTCTCGATGAACCCACTACAGGTTTACATTTCGCTGATATTCAACTCTTACTAGACGTGCTGCATAGATTAAAAACTCACGGTAACACCATTGTGGTTATCGAACATAACATAGACGTCATCAAAACCGCCGACTGGATTATTGATTTAGGACCCGAAGGAGGCGATGGTGGGGGGACAATACTGGTGACTGGCACCCCAGAGCAAGTGGCAGAACATGCAGAGTCCCATACTGCGCGCTTCCTTAAACCATTAATCAATATTCACTAAATATTAGGGCAAAGAGCTGTATTTTATAGATCAATACGTGAGCTATTTATTAAAATAGCTCACTAATATCCTGACTCAAAACGACTAACAGGTATTTTAAGCTAACCTCGGTCTAAGTAAGTCCCCTGGACTCGATTTTAACACAGCCCATCAGCAACATATAAAGCGATGAGTGGTATCGAAAAATCCCATTTTTAGCCACTGTAGACCAATTTAAGTAGCAAGGGGGAATAATAAACAACTTACAAGGATGGATTATTCAATAAATCAGAATAATAAATTACAATTTTATAATGCAACATACTAATTATACTAAAATTTTAAATTAAGCTGCTTAATAAATCTATTTAGGCATTATATTTGATTGGTAATACCAATTGCACCCTGCTATAATTATCTGCTATTAGTAATTTTTGTTGCGGGAAGTCGACACGGGGTTGATTTTCTGTCTATAAATATAAGTGCATTGTCTGCACTTTGTTATTCCACAAGGCTACAACCCATGTCATCCGAAGAAAAAACTTTCCGCGAACTCGGTCTTTCCGAGCCTTTGTTGCGTGCTCTTGACGAACTAGGCTATGAAAAGCCTACGCCTATTCAGGCTGCAAGTATCGACCCTCTTATGGCCAATAAGGACATACTAGGGCAAGCACAAACAGGTACCGGTAAAACAGGTGCCTTTGCTTTACCGCTATTAAATAAAATTGACACCAATACCAATTCTCCACAAATTTTGGTACTCGCACCAACACGTGAACTTGCAGTTCAAGTTGCTGAAGCATTTGCGAGCTACGCTAAATTTATGAAAGGTATGCATGTACTACCAATATACGGTGGTCAAAGTATGCAGCAACAGCTTAACTCCCTAAGACGTGGACCTCAGATCATTGTCGGTACTCCTGGCCGTGTTATGGACCATATGCGTCGTGGTACGCTTAAGCTAGATACCCTTAAAGCCATGGTGCTTGACGAAGCTGATGAAATGCTAAAAATGGGCTTCATCGATGATATCGAATGGATCCTAGAGCACACCCCTAAAGAGCGTCAACTTGCTCTTTTCTCAGCAACTATGCCTGAGCAAATTAAGCGTGTCGCTAACAAATACTTAACTGACCCTGTTCACGTTAAGATTGCCACAACAACGACAACGGTTGAAACCATTGAACAACGTTTTGTTCAAGTTTCACAACACAATAAACTTGAAGCCTTAGTCCGTGTTCTTGAAGTCGAGAAAACCGAAGGTATCATTATTTTTGTGCGTACTCGTAATAGTTGTGTTGAACTGGCAGAAAAATTAGAAGCGCGCGGCTATGCGTCATCACCACTGCACGGTGATATGAATCAACAAGCTCGTGAACGTGCTGTTGACCAGCTTAAACGTGGTAAATTAGACATTATTATCGCAACTGATGTTGCCGCTCGAGGTTTAGACGTAGAGCGTATTGGACACGTAGTTAACTACGATATTCCATATGATACTGAAGCTTATGTTCATCGTATTGGCCGTACAGGTCGTGCTGGTCGTACAGGTATGGCGATTTTATTCGTGACTCATAGAGAAATGCGCATGTTGCGCACTATTGAACGAGCAACGAAAAGCCGCATCTCACCAATGGATGTCCCTAGCCCTGAAACTGTGACTGAACGTCGTCTTTCTCGCTTAGGTGAGCAAGTATCAGAGATCATCAGCAAAGACTCGTTAGATTTCATGAAAGGTGCTGTCGCTCAACTTTGTCAGCAACTAGAAGTGGATACTGATATTCTTGCAGCAGCATTATTGCAGCAAGTTCAAAAAGATCGCCCTCTACAGTTACCGACCATTAACGAACGCCAGCGTGATAGTCGCGATGATCGTAACACACGAGATCGTAACGACAGTGGTTCAAGAGATCGCCCACGTCGCGATCCACGTCCAAACCCAAGTAATTTGGGTAAAGCTGATGCATTAAAAGACAATCCAGACGTTAAGATGAACCGTTACATCATCGATGTCGGTCGTGATCATGGTGTTGGTGTTGGTAATATCGTCGGTGCAATTGCAAACGAAGCGAATATTGATAGCCGTTATATTGGTCAAATCCAGTTATTTGATAATATGACTACCATTGATCTTCCTGATGGAATGCCAAAAGACGTACTGGGTCATCTGCAAAAAGTCCGTGTTTGTGGTAAGCCACTCAACATACGTGACGCTGAAGGTGCAGAACTCCCAACAGGCGGTGGAGATAAACGTCCATCATCACCACGTCGTCCACGTAAACCATCAGGTGACAGACCTTCTGCTAATGCAGAAAGAAAACCACACCGTAAAGGTTCAGCGCCAAAAGAGAGCTAATGACCTCTTAACACGATAAATAAAAAAGGAGCCTATGGCTCCTTTTTTATTTTATCACGTTGATTTAATCACTAAAATTGATAGCTCGCAAACAAACTATGACCATTAAATGAAGGATTAACACTGTAACGATTACCATTAGACATATGCACATAAGCATAACCAAATTGCCATTTGGAAGAAATTTGATAACTTGATCCTATTTTTCCAAAAAATTGCCATGGCCCACCATAATCTTTGTAAGCTACACCCTTCTCCCCGAACTGATAGTCATCGTGCCACTGAGTCCCGCCCTCTACAAAAAAATTAATATGATCAGTAAAATAATATCCGAAACCTAATCCTCCTCCTAAAAAATTTCCCCTATCATCATCAGTAATTATCTGACCTATATTGGCAATAGGATAGATAAAAAGTGAATGATTAAAGGTCTCTAAGGTAAACTGATGAAGGTAACTGCAATCAAGTATATTAACATTGATATTTTGTTCTGATGTCGGTTTCGATGCTGAACATCGAAAAGCATTATCAGTAGTATCGGCATGTAAATCTGTAATAACAAACAAAGAAAAAATTAATAACAGCGTATGAATGATAAATTTATCCATGTACTCTCCTTTGTATAATAGCGCTATCATCCTTTTGAAAAGATAGATAAAAATTAATTTATTAATCTCTATTTTGAATACGAATACATTATAAGCTTGAGCATCAATGGTAATCATAGGCCAAGGATCGACAAAGCGACAATTTGCAATGAAGGTTGCTAATTACAATAGAAGTAGAAATATTAAGCGGCGCTGCCTACCCCAAATTCAAATTAATGAAAAGGATAGGCAAGAAAAGGGATATCAAAGAAGGGATACTAGCATGCTGATAAAAGGGAATGGTTGAAACATGAGGTTAATTCAATTGAGCTCATGGCTGAGCTGATCCATGGTTTATTTTTTGGCAAGCAGATACTATTAACGATTCAGAATCTTTATAAAAGTCACCCTCAACTTGTGTCTTGTCACAAAGGTGGGTCCTAAATTGAGCAAATAAGTTGCCATCAACATTCATTATACTCTGCCAAAATTGGGCTAAGCCCCCTTGATAAGTTAACCCAGCAATATTGTAAAGTGCTTTGCCTAATACAATCGTTGGTAGCTTGTGCAACAGAGCCGAAATGCCAACGGTGCTGTTGACTGTCACAACACCTTTCGCGTGGTGATAGACATCGGGCAAGTTAAAATCATGCCCATATAACACCCGCCCTTGCAAAGATAACTCATCAACTAATTTATCAATAAATACACCATAGTGCTCAAAGCCACGATTTTGGGGGTGATGTTTAATCAACAAGCCCTGTTCTTGAGCCGCATTGTCAGCAAATGAACGCAACACTTCATCGATCACTTGTTCAACCGAGTTAAAATGAGAATGATCCCTGAGTTGAAAATCAACTTCTACCTGCAATGGCAACAAAAAAAATTGCTGATCATACTTCTCAATGAACGCCTTATATCTGGCGGGATCGAGCAATCTAGCGTGCCATTTTTGCCCAAAACTCTTCACCCAGTAATACGCTTCTTCGATGACACCCCACGGCCTATGATGTCGATAGTGAAAGAAATGTATTTGGCGTACTGAACGCCAAATATAATAACAAGTTGCATATCGAGCGCGACGACCGAACGTCGACGATACCGGGTGCGAACTATTGGTTTCTTTAGCCTCAATGCTTTGCAAATTATCCATATTATTAAACAAGGGAGAATTGGCATTGCAACCTCCTTGCTCTAGGGTCACAAACCCCGCACGTAGATAACCTTCTTCAAATGCCCAAAAATCAACGTTAAGTTCAACGCTAACCTGTTTAGCCACTTTATGATAAAAACGGCAATCACCATAAACCACCACCGAGTCAATACTATTTTCGATGCAAAATTGAGTTAAAAATTGGTGCCAGTGCTCAGGAGAGCCCAAATAGTTGAGTTGATTATCTGCCCCGCCATAATATCTATCCCCACCGTTAAAGTTAATCTTATGACTATAATGCCCCAAAGAAGCACAATGGTGAGCTAACTTTTTAAAAAAAGGGCCAAGGGGTCCCTGTAAAAATAAAATATTGCTCATAAAGCCTACTACATCCTTATACATCAAACATAATGAAAAATAGTGCTCTTACAAACGATACGCTTCATAAAAATACTTAACCTTTCGGCTAAACCTTGCCAACCAAGAGCTGCTTAACTGCTGGCCTGCCACTCCCTGCTGTTCATACTGAGTCCGCTCTTGAGTCAATACCGCTATCACTCGCTCCACTGAAGTTAACACCCCTGTTCCCCAATCAACATAGCTTGGATAACTCACTAACGTTGCATAGATAAGTTGGTTTAAATCCAACCGGTTACGCCTCTCAGGAAAACTCAAATCATCGGTTGTGAGTCCCCAGCCGGCATAAAATGGCGAGCCATAAGTGGTGACTTTTTTGTGGCGTAACAAGGCTTCAAACCCCGTTAATGAAGTCATAGTGCATACTCTATCGCACACATTCAACACAGTCACAATGTCGACGTCGCTGAGATAAACATCAGCATATTCCAAAGCCGCGTTTTCACCTAATGCTCCTGGTCTTACCCCTGAATAGAGATCGGGATGTTCTTTGAACATGATAAAGGCTTGCGGATGCGTTAACCTCACCTGCCGTAATAACTGGAGGTTAGACTTTATCTTACCTCGACTGCTGACGATGGACTGATCTTGTTCAAACTGACCCGGTACTAAAATCACCTCACATAAGCCACCTTCAACATCACCAGTGCAGTGCCGATATTGCGCTATTTTATCTAACACCGAACTTGCTGCTAATTTCTGCCCCACATTGTATTTACTCAGTGCTCGCTCAACCACCATTGCGGTTAATAACTCGGTCCGCGCTACCTGCTTAGGCGTTAACTGCACGGTATTGAGAATATCAACAATGTCAGACGGCGCATCAGGGGAATAATACATGCCTTTTTTATCGATAACTAAGCAAGAAGGGCGACGTAAATCTGCACCTAAGCCTACTGAACGAATAAAACCATCCTCCATAAACCAAACAGGGCAGCTCTGCCTTAAAGTTTGGGCCCAAACAGCTTGGCTTTTGCCCCACAATAATACCGCCACATTAGCATCGCCATGAATCAAACGAGCTAACTTATCTTGACGCTGAACAAACACCACCTGCCTTGCCATGCGGCCAATAAAGGGTTTAATAAAAGCCCGCTTCCACAACGAGAAACCAAATGCATAACAGATATCAACACTGTGTGATTGCTGCGCTAACTGTAAAGCTAACCACTCTATAATCACTTCAACTTGGCATATTTCACCGGTTTGCGGGTCCATATAGTCGGGATATTGGATCAATGCCGCCGCGACTAACTGAGGTAACGACACCTTAACACTGCGTCTTGCACACGTTTGTCTATCTAATGTTAAACCCCAACCCGCATAAAATGGCATGCCATAACAATGCACTGGCACACCGTACAACAAGCCTTCAAAACCAAGTTGTGAGGTCACTGTGTATATCTGCTCAACCTTAGCCATTAATTCACGAATAGCACAATCGTCACTGAGCAGGTAAACGTTCGGGTGTGAGCAAGCCTCTATATTCAAAAAACCCTGTTTTTTCCCTTTAATCACATCAGGATGAGTTTTTACCACTATCATCTGATCAGGATGGGCCGTTAATGCATCTTCAATCATGGTAGCAAAGCTCTCTTTCGAGCCTAAGCCTTGCTCAACGGAAATGTCGCCTGCAGTCTGATCAACCACTAAGATCACCGAACCATTCGCTTGCGCCTCAAGCCAATCGGGTAATGCACAGCGTTGATGATTATATTTAGAGATCCCACTTTGTGTTAGCTCGGTTATGAGGTTTTGAGCACGCAGCTCAAGCGCCTGGGTAAACCAGCCTTTACTGCCATCAGTAGTTCGAGCCCTAGCAGTGACACACAATTGCTCTAAATCACTACTGCTACGTGCATCATAATAAATACCAGTCTTATCTTTAATCAGCGACAAACGCTGAGGCTTATCCTGTGAATGCCATAAGTAACCAATAAAGCCATCTTCGAGCCGTATGTAGAGTAAGTCATGCTGTTCTGCAAACAGCTTAGCTTTTTGAGTATTGGCTTTATTACCCCAGCCCACCACCAGATCGTTATGGAACACCTGTGGTTTCAGATTGATTTTCTTCAGCTCAGCCGCAAAAAAACGTGCTAAATGAAAATCCGATGCAATGCCATTTGAAGCAGTCCAAACTTGATGTGTTACTGCTGAAACCATAAAATAACTCTTAATCTTGTGTACTGTGAGAGCCTCAAGAGCAGAAGAACAATCTCAACCCTTACTTACTCATGGTTGATGATCAACTCATCTTGAATATGCTTCAGAAGTTAGCTTCGGCTATAAGCAGATGCTCTCTAGCGCGTCGAACTTTCTCGATGTCATCGTCACCTGAGCCCCCATCCGATCACGCTCAAATTCAATAGTATCTTAATATATAACCATTATTATTGTAGCCCGTAGAAAAGTGATATTATGGCGTTACATTTTTATGAGGTAAAAATGTTAAAAAACAATTAAAAAAATAGGATTTTCATCATGCATTTTAAACTACATGAACGCATTGACATGGATAGTGATAGTGTGGGTTTCATGCCACTTTGTGAGATAAGATTAAGTAAAGAGGACATTGGCCCTTGGCTAATACTTGTTCCGAGGATCAATGATATAACCGAAGTTCACCAACTATCTCATAAACAACAAGTTCAGCTAATCAGAGAGTCAAGTACTGTCAGCACAAAATTAGAAGAGGTATTTAGCCCTGATAAAATTAATGTCGCTTCACTGGGTAATATCGTCTCACAACTGCACATTCATCACGTTGCCCGGTATACCGATGATATTGCTTGGCCAGGGCCTATTTGGGGAAACACCACAGGCTTAAAACGGAATGATAAAGAGCAACAAAAGTTAATACATCAAATCCAAGTCAGCCTAGATGAAACTAATGGATTTGTTACACAAATTTAATTAGCTAACCATAGCAAATTTTTCATTTCTAACTTGTTTCTGAGCCATGATGTTTCTTACTCTAATAAGATCATCCAGATTATCGACACCATGGCTAGGTGCTTTATCTACGCATGCCACCTGAATATGAGCATTATTATAAATAGCCCTTAACTGCTCCAGCTTCTCTAATGATTCAAGTACTGAACACGGCCATTGTTGGTAAGCAAACAATGTCTCAACTCGATAAGCATACATACCAATGTGACGTAACCAAGGGTTAGATGGGCACTCAAAACTTGCCAGTTCAAAACCATCACGAGCAAAAGGGATAGCCGAACGAGAAAAATAAATAGCTTTGCCACTATAATCACAAACTACTTTGACACAATTAGGATTATTTAAATCTTCTGACACCATTATTTTACTGCCTAAAGTCGCTATCCCAGCATGTGGATTATCGGCAAGTGTCTGTGCTGCTAATTCAATATATTTAGAATCTAATAGTGGCTCATCACCTTGTAAATTGACAATGATCGTATCACCACTCCAATTCAATATTTCAGCAACTTCTGCAATTCTTGATGTACCAGATTCATGATCAGTTCGGGTCATCACAACCTGAGCACCAAAAGCTTTAGCAATATCCATCGTCTCTTGATGATCAGTTGCAATCACAATGTCATTAGCATTAATACCCGTTTCGAGTGCGCGTTGGTAAGTATGCCAAATCATAGGATGACCAAGGATATCGATCAACGACTTACCAGGTAAACGCGTAGATGAAAACCTTGCTGGAATAACAATTTTATATTTCATTTTAAATCCTTGTAAAATTTATTTATGAAGTAAAAGCAAAATATCCACATTTCATATAATCTAAAAATACGTTTACAAGTATGTAAGCCAATCCAAACGATATTTATGAAGTCTTAGTACTGGATATAAGTTCTGGTAAAGGAAAAATTATTAGTTATTAATTAAATGCCATTAACATAGTATTATTTTTATTTAAAATATATCAATTTTAACAAACGACTTAACTAAGTCATCAACCGCTTTCATTTGAACTAAATACGGTTCTAATTTATCTAACGGCAGTGCACAAGGACCATCGCATAAGGCATTATCAGGATCAGGATGAGATTCTAAAAACAAACCAGCAAGTCCTAAGGCCATACCTGAACGCGCCAGTTCAAAAGCTTGAGCTCGACGTCCGCCAGCTGAATCTTCACGTCCGCCAGGTTTTTGTAAAGCATGAGTCGCATCAAAAATCACTGGTGCCATACTTTTCATTTCATTCATACCCAACATATCTACTACGAGATTGTTGTAACCGAAGCAAGAGCCACGTTCACACAACAAAATCTTTTCATTGTCAGCTTCTTTGAACTTAGTAATGATATGACGCATCTCATGTGCCGCTAAAAATTGTGGTTTTTTAACATTGATGATTGCGCCAGTTTTAGCCATAGCCACGACTAAATCTGTTTGACGGGCTAAAAAAGCAGGCAACTGAATAATGTCCACAACCTCAGCAACAGGAGCCGCTTGGTGACATTCATGCACATCGGTAATAATCGGCACACCAAAGGTAGTTTTGATCTCTTGAAATATCTTAAGCCCCTCTTCCATACCTGGACCACGATAGGAGTTTATCGACGAGCGATTTGCTTTATCAAATGAGGCTTTAAATACATAAGGAATGCCTAGCTTCTCAGTAACTCTAACGTATTCCTCACAAACTCGCATCGCAAAATCTCGAGATTCTAAGACGTTGATGCCGCCGAAGAGAGTGAATGGTTTTTGATTATCAAAATTCATTTTCAACATAAAACCAACTTATTTAATTTATTAATTTTTTCGTTTATATCATTCTGTTTAGATTCAATATTTAACCTAATAAATGGTTCTGTATTTGAACCTCTCAAGTTAAATCTCCAATCCTTGAAGATCATATCAATCCCATCTATTTCTCTGATTTCAAGAAGGTTTTCCCATGTATGATTCTTAATCTTTGCTAGCATATCTACTACCGAAGACACTTTAAAATTAATCTCACCAGAACTAGGATACTTACTTATACGATTTTTAACCATTTGAGAGAGTGCTTGCTGTTTTGTACACACTAATTCAGCCACTAACAACCAAGGGATCATGCCGCTATCGCAATAGTTGAAGTCTCTGAAGTAGTGGTGGGCACTCATCTCGCCGCCGTAGACAGCATCTTCTTGTCGCATACGTTCTTTAATGAATGCATGCCCTGTTTTGGACATGATTGGAACGCCGCCATTAGATTCAATGATATCGACAGTATTCCAGTAAACCCTAGGATCGTAGATTACCTTCTCACCAGGATTCTTTTTAAGAAACGCCTCAGCTAACAACCCTACGATGTAGTAGCCTTCAATAAACTCGCCGTTTTCATCAAACAGGAAGCAGCGGTCAAAATCACCATCCCAGGCGATACCCATATCCGCCTTGTGCTCGAGTACTGCTCTACGAGTATCTTCCCTATTCTCTGGTAGTAACGGATTTGGTATGCCGTTAGGGAATGTATGATCTGGTTGATGGTGTACCTTGATAAAAGTGATCGGTACTTTGAGCTGTTTTAATCCCTGCTCGAGCTCGTCGATAACATGTCCAGCTGCACCGTTACCCGAGTTCACCACTAATTTTAATGGCTTGAAATTGTCTGCTTTGACATAAGTAAGTAAGTGATCGGCATAGGGTTCTAGATTGCTTACTAGAGTATAAGTACCTTTTTCTTGATCTCGTTTTATCGCACTTTCGCTTTCTAGCCAAGGCTGCGATTCTGCTAAGTATTGAATATCAAATAAGCCTGTGTCACCTGAGATGGGTTTACTATTTTCTCGTACCAGCTTCATGCCGTTATAGTCAATAGGATTATGGGACGCGGTGACAATGATTCCGCCATCAACTTTCAGGTAACTGGTAGCAAAGTAGATCTCCTCAGTGCCAACCATGCCAATGTCGACAACATCACAGCCTTCATCTTGTAGGCCTTGGGCTAGCGCCATTTTAAGCGGCTCGCTTGTCTCTCTTGCATCTCCACCAACAACGACAGTCTTAGCCTTTAAATGAATGGCAAATGCACGGCCTATTCGGTAGGCGATATCTTCGTTGATTTGCGTTCCTAGCTGACCACGTATGTCGTAGGCTTTGAAGCAAGTTAATGGACTGGCAGTAGCTTGGCTATTCATCAACTCACCCTTCCGTAAATATCAGTAAAGCGAACGATGTCGTCTTCACCCAAATAAGTGCCTGATTGTACCTCTATTAACTCGAGAGGTATTTTACCCTTGTTTTCAAGGCTGTGAATTTCACCTATAGGGATATAAACCGACTGATTTTCAGTGACTAGGGTTTCTTTCTCGCCAACGGTAACATTGGCCGTACCTTTGACCACAATCCAATGTTCGGCTCTGTGGTAGTGCATTTGCACTGACAGTTTTTCTCCAGATGATACGGTTATTTTTTTCACTTGATATCGCTCGCCACTGCCGATGGAGTCATAGTGACCCCATGGCCGATATACTTGACGATGGTTTTCAGTCAGCTGAGGTGAGCCAGCTTTTAACTGCTCAACCACTTGTTTGATGTTTTGCACCTGATCTTTGTTTGCAATCAACAAAGCATCTTTAGTATCAATGACAATCAGGTTATCTAGCCCGAGAATGGCAATGTGTTTTTCTAGGCTATGCACATAGTTGTTATGCGCATTGACCAATATCGTTTCGCCCTGGCAGTGGTTACCACTTACATCTTTGTCGGCTAACTCCCAAATGCTAGACCAAGATCCTATATCACTCCAACTACTCTGAAATTCAATAACTAACCCCTTATCCGTATTTTCCATCACTGCGTAATCGATAGAGTTTTCTGGGCAGATTGCAAAGGCAGTTTTATCCGGTCGGATAAATTCTAAGTCCTCTTTAGCTTGTTTGACGGCTTTATGACAAGCATCGTACATTTGGGGTTCAAATTTTACCAACTCAGCCAAGTAACTAGAAGCTTTCATGGTGAACATGCCGCTGTTCCACAGGTAATCCTGGCTTTGCATATATCGGATAGCCGTTTCTTTATTCGGCTTTTCAACAAACTCGGCTATGTTGTAAATTCCATTATGACTCGCTGCGCCTTTTTTGATGTAACCATAGCCAGTTTCTGGCTGGGTTGGGGTTACGCCAAAGGTGATAATGTGACCATTATATGCATGTTCGCAGACATAACGAACCGTATCCGCAAAGTAAGCAGTATCATCAATGTAGTGGTCGGCAGACATCACGACCATCACTGCATCATCGAACTGTTGCTGAATATATTCCGCAGCTAAAGCAATTGCAGGTGCAGTATTTTTACCTATTGGCTCAAGCAAAATTTTTGCAGATTCAATACCTATTTGACGAAGTTGCTCTGCACATAGAAACCGATGATCTTCATTGCAAATTATGATCGGTGCTTCTTTCGATATTGCAGATGCGCGTTCACAAGTCTGTTGGATTAACGTTTTTTCGCCAACCAGTTGTAAGAACTGTTTTGGGTAAGCTTTCCTGCTCATCGGCCAAAGGCGTGTGCCACTGCCTCCGGCCATAATAACGGGGATAATTTTCATTTATTAATACCTAATCATTTAAAATCGAAATATATTCAATTATTATTTCTTAAAACACAGGTGTCCTTTGCCTGACAAATCATCATAAATATATTTGTAACCTGATGAAGTTAATAGCGTACAAAACATCTTGGAACAAATAAAATGATAAAATTTTATTATCATTTTCTATAACTAAAAAAATATGGAAATAAGCAGGTTTTAAATTATGACTTAACGCATTAGAGATCACAAACTAATGACTTCCTGAATCAACTATTATTAAAAAAATAGATAGCAAATCATTAACATTAAATATTTCTATGGTGTCACCCTAGGGAAAGGCAAAGTGACCAGCCTGAAAAACAGCTTTGATAATTAAATAAATGTTTATAAGAATAATCCGTCAGATACTCTTAATAAACCTAACTAATAATGTGAATAGTTATTTATTAAGAATGATAATTACAGTTCATTTACAAAATTCAACATAAAGTTACCAACGTCAATCTTTAAATCATGAAGTTGAGGTTTTAAACCATTATCAACTGCTATTGCATTATACGAGCTATATTTTGTTACTCCAACAATCCTAGCAAGACTCCAATACACCGGACTCCAAGCTGTATTGAATATTTCAATAACAGATTTCAAATTTCTTGAAAAAGCCATATTTACAAGTCCTGCTCCATGTGGCGAAACAATGTGTGTAGCATTGGAAAATATTTGTATTTGCTGTTGGAAAGTTAACGATTCTAATTTAACCAACTCATAGCTATATTCTTTTAATGCACCAAAAAAAACATCCTCATTAATGATTTTTCTACCAAAAGCATCTTTTCTTGAAACAAATATTTTTCTAGGTAAAGAAATCTCCATATCAAGTCTAGCCCTATTTCTTAACTGTGAAATTGCAAAAGGTGAATGTAATGGATTCATAAAGAACACTGGCACACGAAGATTTTTAACAAACACTACTTTATTCATTCTAATTAGATTGTAATTAGAATGAATAACTAAATATTCAAAAGTTTTTTTTTGAAAATTTGCAAGTGTTCCATTGACAAGTAAATTTCCTTGACAAAAACCACACATTTCTAATAAAAACAGCCGGGGCATCCAATTTATTAACCAATGATAATAATTTTTGTGTCCGCCTAACAAATTCGATTGCTGAATGGTTAAGTGCGTGTCAACTGTAATTTCTGATTGTGCTAGCTTAAAGTTTTTATTAACAACATCTTGATAGCCCAAATCAGAAATGAAATATTGATCGTTAAAAACAAAGCCATCAGGAGTCACATATACATCATTAAGTTCAACAACTTTTAAATCGGGATCATTTAAATTTACATGATGACTATCATTTAAATTACGCCTAACATAATCAACTGTACTTGGATAAAAACATATATTATCATTTATTTCAATATATTCTTTTAATTCAACTTGTTTCAAAATGCCTCCTTACTCAAACATTTAACATAAAAAATTAAAATAACTCGGATGTATACAAAGGTATTTATCTAATATAATAACATCATTGTTATTAACTATATTTTTTTTATCACGACTAGCGATTAATACACCAACCTTACTTTCTATACTTTTCTTGTCTTTTATCAACTCTATATTTAAATTTGTTTTTTTTATTTAAAACAGACTTAAACTCTGACATTAAGTAATCACGATCAATAGTAACCTCATAATTTCTATAATCTAAGTTTAATTTATCAGTATAATTTAAGTTCACACCCAAATTTATAAACATACCTTTTTTAAAAACCACCTAACTTTTTATAAATATCTTGTGCTTTTATTTTTACTTTAGTTGGATTTACTTTATAAGAATTGTAAAAAATAACACTTTCATTTTTTACAACAGGAAAATTATATATTAGCTCAGAATTTAACTCTCCTGAAATGCAAGTATGTTTCCCCACCAAGATATTAGCGTAGTTTTTAATTATTTCAATATTTGGAGCTCTATACGTTTCTTCATCTGCCAAAACACCTTTCAACTGATCTAATTCATTGACTTCTTTACATAAACCTTTACCTGAATATATACTTTTACCAAAAGTTAAAACTGGTCTGCCTGATATTAGCGCCTCAAATCCTACGGTTGAATTAATCGTTACCACTAAATCACTTACTGATATCCAATAGTTTAAACTTTCATCATTTGAATATAAAATATTATTAGCCAAGGGAAGATTTAGCTGTTGTTCTACTTCTTCAGGGTGATGTCGTATTACAAGTAAGGTATCGTTAGGTATTGAGTTAAGAATAGTAAGAACTAACTCCCTCATTGTTTTTACATTGTGGCTAAATAAAATAATATTTGTATCAGACTGTACCTGAAGAGGTAGGAATAGTATTTTATTCCATTTTGAAGAAAAATAATTTTTAGTTAAATTTAATTTCCCTTTTATTTTGATATGTTTTTGCTCACTACCATTATACTGTACAAGTTCACTTTTAGTTACCTCATTACAAAGTGAGCTAAAACCATTTACTCCTTCACTATCAAAAAAAACACCACTTTTTAGAAGGGAACGCTCCATATAAAATGATTTAATGGTCTTTAACTGACATATATTTCTTAATGTATTTGCACAAAAACCAGTATAACCATTCCAGATAAAAATAGTAATGGGATCTATATCTTCAATAATAAAACTAAGAATTTGTATATGATAAATAATAGATTTTTTAGCATGATCATTTAACCTCCTACCTCTTTGCAATTCAACCGAAAATACATCATTAAAACTAACCCCATTATAAGATAATATGTCAGGATTTTTTTTAACTACATTTCGCTGGATAAATAGTTTTATTCTATTTTTATGCCTATAATTTTCAAGAGAAACACTATCTATGCCATGATGTAAAAAGAATGTTTCTTCTTTACTTTTATATACTAGAACAATTGGATTATAGCCCTGACTTTTTAATTGCAATGCTACAGGTAATATACGCTTTTTATTCTCTAAGTGGTCACCTGATTGTATAATAATATTAACTCTACCAATCATTTGTGCTCACCCATTAATATTATATCCTTTAGTTTTGAATATGCATTATGATCAGAAAATATTTCAAGCGCACGTTTTTGTCCATTTCTGAATGAAGACAATTGGAATTGTTTGTTAGATTCTAGACTCATGAGTTTTGAAAGTAATTGTTCAGTATTATCAATTACAAATGCAACTTTTTTATCTTGTAAACATTGAATACCCATAGTATTTGTAAATAGTATTTTTCCTGAAGACAATGCCTCTACCGACTTAAAATTTAATCCACCCTGTACGAATACAGGATTTAATGATATATCAAATTTTGAATAGTATGCCCTTAATGAGTCTACAAAACCTAAACAAACAATACTAGAATCAAAAAAAACCAAATTTTTAATTCTATCTACATTACATATAGAACCTGCGATATAAAACTTGCTATCAGGGCTTAACTTCTTTATTTCAGGCCACCAAAAGTTAAGAATATGTTCTACAGAACGAACATTCGCTTCCATTTTCCCGCCAATAAAGCCAAAATTAAAAGGTTTATTCCCAACCTTATTTTTTGCTGGAATAAAGGCATAATCAAACCCGCTTACAACTAAACTGACTTTGGCCTTATTAAGTACCTTACTAAGGCACTCTTTATCTGGTTTTGATATTGCTAGAACGTGATCATATTCATTTAATACTTTACACTCCAATTTATTTTCTCTTTTTGTGCTATAAAATAATCTAAGATCACTTTCATTCTGAGTTTTATTTCTTTGAAATTGCACATCGTGTGTATCACAAATCCAAATAATTTTATTCTTAACACTCTCTGGCACTAGAGCTTTCACATTATTCATCCAAGCATAATTTACAATAACATATTGGTAATCATTCTCAGTTAACACTCTCGCCAAAGTGACCTGTGCAGAATAAGTAGCTTTATTGTCAAGCCTATCTTCAAAAAGTTCAGCTACTGGTTTTTTATAGCCTAAAATGTTACGAGATTTTTTTTCTAACCATCTACGAATTATTAAATAACGACTAAGTTTTCTTTTATTATTTTTATAAGTGTAAACTCTTGGGCAAATAGTTTCCAATAAACCTTTGGCTCTTTCAGCATGCTCTGGTTTACCTGCAGTAATTAAGGCATCAGTCCTAATGCCACTCTGATTTAAATGTAATAGCAGATTAAAAGCACGTTGATGGGATCCCATATTCAATGGAACCATAGGCCCAGGAAACACAGAGATAACTTTTGATAAACCACGCTCCATTAAACGATATGGTATTAGTTCAAAATCAGAATTTAATACAGAAACAAACTCTACATTTTTATTGATTGCGTCTCTTAAAATTGGAAGCCATAAAACTGCATCCTCTTTTGAACTACCAACAATAACTACACCTGTATATGTTGTATCCTCGACTATATTTAAATTTATTTCTGATATATTACTCGCATATGTTAATGTTCTGATGTTTTCAACATCGAAAATATTACCTTTCTTACAAATAACCACAAATGAATTTAATGGGAATATTGAGGTTAGTTTTTTAATTATTTTTTTTTGGTATTCTAATTGCTGTTCATTGAGAACAACTAACAAATTACTTTTCATATTATTATTTAACATCACTAGTTAAGTTTATATTTTTATGATAAATATTTTCATCTACTGTTATTGACGATATCGGTTTAGAATAATACTTCACAGTGTGAAATTATCAGATTTCCACTTGCAGGTCATCAAGTTACTAAAGGTCTCTTATATTAGACTTATATGTCCATTTGGTACTCATTAATATCGCCTGTTTGAGCTTTGACGAAAGCAGCATTTCCATAATCAATTTTCTACATCTATATTTAACCTGATTTTTTTAGTGCTTTATCCGATCCATCTAAATGGTAGGATTTTGAATATTTACTACCAAAGTCTATTTTCTACTGAAAAAACTCAAGTACACCAATAACCTGCTGCACATCATTCACCACAACTAAATGTTTTATCTGTGTCTCACGCATCAATTCCTCACCAGCTTGAACCTGTGCATCCTCATCTATAGTAATCACTGTATCAGACATAATATCTCTAGCTTTAGCTTGCTTAATATCGATACTTTCAACCAAAGCTCGACGTAAATCACCATCTGTGATCACGCCTAATAATTTATGTGCACCATTCAGTACTATGCCGAGCCCTAAACGTGATGCCGTCATCGTCAATATGACGTCATTCATCGTGGAAGTAGGTGAGACAAACGGTAAATTATCCTTGACCATCACATCTTTTACTTTAGTGAGTAATCGCCGCCCGAGACTTCCACCGGGATGAAACTTAGCAAAGTCCATTGGCATAAAGTTTTGAGCCTTCATCAAAGCCACTGCTAACGCATCGCCAATGGCCATCGTCAAAGTCGTCGATGTGGTTGGTGCAAGATTATTTGGGCAACTCTCTCTTTCAATATCGATAAGTAATAAAGCATCGGAATTTTTAGCCAGTGTTGAATCATATTTTCCAGTAATCGCTATTAACTTATTACCAAAACTTTGTAATGATGGTATCAATTTTAATATTTCATCACTTTCACCACTGTTCGAGATTAAGATAACGACATCACTTGAGGTCACCATACCTAAATCGCCATGAAAGGCTTCAGCTGGATGAAGAAAAAATGAAGGTGTGCCTGTTGATGCTAATGTTGCCGATATTTTACGGCCCACATGACCAGATTTTCCCATACCACACACAATCACATGGCCATCACAACGCTTCATTAATGAAAGTGCTTTGGCAAATTCTGTTGTATCCATAGTTTGGGCAAGCGATGCCATAGCTTGGCTTTGTTCATGCAGAGTTTCTTTGCAAGAGTTAACTAATGATTGGTTATCGACCGAAGGATTCTTAGCAAGCTGAATAACATTATTTGGCATAGTAAATTCCTTTTTCACTAACATTGAATTGAAGATTAAACATTTTTGTATCCATTAATTTTTCTTTAAATCATTACCTAACTCAGGCTAGTGAGACGCCCACACCTTCCCCCATTAAGCACCGCGCTTCGTAGTGAACCTCTTGTCGTTACTTATACGGCACACCACCGAAAACACGAAAACTGCGAAGAAAGAAAAAATCAAGCGATAGAGTAAATCCAAAAGCTGGATTCCGGCATTCATCGAAAAGACAGATACAATCCAACTCTCATAGAAATCCTCTCTGTGCCCTCGACCTAGGCTACTTTGCTGCTATATCGACAGCACTACTGCAGCAGACATGGCGATTTGGAATATGATCTGGGTGATATCTTTGGCAAATTGGAACCCTTTCTCATCAGGTTTTGACAATACAAATATCTCGTCACCTGGTGATACCATGGATGATTGTTTCAAATTGTCATTCATGGTGATAAAACTGCCATTGGGCTTCATGATGAGAATGTTCATCTCATCCAAGTCTTGAGTCGTGCCGCCCGCTTTACTGATAAAGTCTTTAGTGCTTAATTCACTGCTATAAGCAATCGCCGTGGGAAACATGACTTCACCGTGGATAAGTACTAGATTACGCTTCGCGGGGATCACCACTTTGTCGCCCTGTTGCAGTATGATTTGGCTCAAATCACTGTCAGCGGCTAACAGCACTTGCCCTTTAGGCTCAACCTGACGCGCCTTGTCGATCCATTTAAGAATCACTTCAGCCTCGGCTTTACGCAGCTCTGCCGCCTCTTTAGTGCTCGACCGCTTAGTGAGTACCGATTGTTCCAGCGACGACAATGAAGCTTGCAGCATATCAAATTGGCGATCAGCCACTGATTGCCTAAATAGCTGTATGGCATCTTGATTAGATAAGCGGGTAAACTCAGTATGACTGACTAAGTCTGCCAAACTCGCCCCCCAAGGCAATACCATTTCTTGGGCTGAGTGATGCTCACCAATTAAATCGACACTGATGCTGTTGGCGCGCAGTTGCGATGTTACCTTCACTAATGCCCCCGCTTGCACCTTAATCTGGTCAGCTTGGCTTATGGTGTATTGCCGGGCGTTCACTTGACGATTGCCGCTCTGTTGATTGTCTGAAAAAGCCTCTGGGCTGATCACGGTGACGTGGGTGGCTTGCTCGTTGGCAACCACGGCATCAAGAATTGGCTTGAGCCAGTTTTGTTGAGCTAAGCCAGTGTCCTTGAATTCACGCGGGTCTAAGTGACTTTGATTAAGTTCGCTTTTGTTAAGTTGGCTTTTGTTTAATTCGCTTTTGTTTAATTCGTACAGCCCCTCAAAACCCACTTGGCCTTCGAGGGTGATTTCACCTTGCTTAGGGCCAACAAAAATCACATCACCATCTTGCAGTTGCAATGGCGGCATGGTGCCGTGTTGCAAGAATTGGTACAAGTCGATTTGCTGCTGTACCTTGCCGTTACGCTTGACCTGAATATTACGATAGCTGCCAATGTCATTGCGTATGCCACCAGCTTGATCGATAAAACGCAATACACTGTCGGCACTTTGTCCTTGGTATAAGCCTGGCTTGGTGACCATGCCCGATAAAAAAACTTTAACTTGTTGGCTCGACATTAACGAAACATACACTTCAACGTTAGACTTATACACCCGCTTAACGCTGTTAAGAATCACTTCATTTAACTTGGCATTACTGACACCCAATACCTTGATAGGGCCGACATTAGGAATAAATATATTGCCTTGTGGATCGACAGCCACTTCTGCTTGGTAGTCTATTCCCCCCCACACCTGCACCAGTAATTTATCCCCTTGGGTAATACGGTACTGCGGATTCACCGCGGAGAAAGAGTACTGACTAAAGCCGCCATTAAACAGCCAGCTACCATAACGTTGAGTGGCATGACTCTTAGCGATAGTGGTCACTTTTTCAGCGTCTGCGTCTTGCGATAACGACACTGATGCATGACTGCTTAATGCTGTGCCACAGGCCATTGCGAGTAAACTCAATGTCAGAACCAATGTTCTCATTCTTGGTGTTCCTTAATGATTGAAATGATGAGTCGTCCAAGGAGATACATTAAAATAAGGACGACAAACCAGGTAAATATACTGTAAAGGCGTTGGGGGTATTTTTGCTCTTCGGCAAGCCTTGGGTTTTCGATGATGAGCAAATGTTTAAGTGTTTTAAAAGCTTCGGCTCTGACGACTTCAAGCCCTCTTAACGCCGAGGTGTAAAGGTCGCTACTGAGCTGAGTATTGAGTTCTATCTCTTTAAAATTAGCCCCTATCTTATTCAATGATTGCGGATTGTTACTGACAAGTTTACCGCGCTCTTCTTGTAGCTGTTGGTTGAGTGCTTTTATCCGATAATTAAGCGCACGTATTTCTGACGTATTGGGCTGCATATACGCCAGCAATGATTTAAGCTCGGCTTCTTGAGTCACAATATCAGCTTCAAGCTGGTGCACAGCAGCTAATAACGCCGTGCTTTGGGTTTCTGGACTCAGCAGCTGATATTTATCTTGAAAGGCGATTAACGTCAGTTGTTGTGCTTTAAGTATTTCATGAGCGCGCTGCACTTCTTGCTCAGCAAAGGCCATTTGTTGATTGGCCATCCCCTCACCCAACTGATTTATGAATGTTTTACTGATGTCCATTAATGACTGTGCAATCGCAAGACTAAATTCAGGGGTAAAACCTTGTACTTCCACTTTGAGTATTTCTGACATTTCATCGTAATGAACATGAATATGATTTTGAAAATACTCAATATAGCCTTCTTGGGTACTGCTTTGGCCTAAACGACTGACCATATCCCACTGTGTATTAACATAATGGCTTTTAAGCTTAACCGAGCTATCGAGTGCCAGTGCCATCTCTGGAGATTGAATGTATTCTTGTAATATCAAGGCATCACGCATCGATGGCGATGAGCCACCAATGGCTGCGAGCCCTGCCAGTGGCGATTCATTACCGCTGCTTTGCTTGACCACAAACTGCACCTGACTGACATACCTTGGCGATGCAATGACGCTGTAATAAATAATCACCAATAAAGAGGCTAACAGCACTAAAGCAAATGATCCCAGCTTGGCCCAGGTGGTATAGAGGGTTTTACGGGTATGAACATACGCTTTTGAGTCGGCCAAAAATAACTTAGGGTCTCGTTTTAACTTACGAACCTTACGCTGTATTGGAGTAAGAATACCACCTTGATCTGCTGCAGATTTTACTGAATGAATTGCCGTACTCGAACTCGCTGAAATTTGGCTTTCTTGCTTGTTTGAATCGGAGGACTTATTGGATTGAATGATTGAATTTATTTTTTTAAACATGTTATTTGACATAGGTCTTTTGATACTCAGCTATTGCGTCATCTAGATTGTCGAAAAACACTAGACCTTGATTTTTTATTACCACTCCTGAATCACAAAACTTTTTAAGCCCTGCAACTGAATGATTGACCATAATTAATTTGGTTGTGTCATATTTATCTAATAATAATTTTTCACTCTTGCTACGAAAATTTGCATCACCAACAGCACCTAGCTCATCGATAAGCAGTACGTCAAAATCAAAATCAAAGCCCATGGTGAGCCCAAAGGTCACCCGCGAACGCATGCCACTTGAATAGGTTTTCACCTGCTCATCGAAGAATTTGCCGATTTCAGCGAAGTCTTCTACTTGCTGCTCGATGGGTTTAGTATTTTTATACCCATGTATTCTGGCCACAAAGCGTACATTTTCACGCGCAGTCATTGACCCCTGTAATCCGCCCTGCAAACCTAGCGGCCAAGAAATGTTTTTAGCTGAATGTATCAGTCCATGATTGGGCATATCGGCGCCGCCCATCATGCGTATGAGCGTCGACTTACCCACCCCATTAGGGCCGAGCACAGCAATGTTTCGATCGGTTGGTAGCGCGAGGGTCACATTTTTAAAAACATAATGCCGTCCGCTACGAGTGGCGTAGTATTTACTCACATTGTCAAAATAAATCATGTGGTAATAAACCTCATCCGATTCAGATGAAAGGTCATCAAGCCTAAACTAAAACTGATAAATGCACACAACTCCAAATATTGCCAATCACCAATCGGTGTACTGTAAGCACTAAAGTACCCATCTCGACTCAGTTCTACGGCATGAAATATTGGATTCCAATCAAACAAGTACCAGTATTGCGGCGGGATCATGGTGGCGCAAAACATCACCCCAGAAAGAATCATCATCGGCATGGTGATCATACCAACGACTTTACTAATGTCTTTCCAATAGGTCACAGCACTGCAGAGCATTAACCCCAACCCGACAGAGATGATGATAAGCAAGCTGCTGGCATAGAGAACCGCTAGAAAATTATCGGGGATCACAGCAAACCCTAACCAGGCCATAAACCCCATTAGTAAACAATACACAATCAAAAAGGTGGCGGCCTCAATAATAATTCGGGTAATAATGGGATCGATGGCCGACACTTGACGATAACTCAACAATCCCTTATTTGCTTCCACTGCGGCGCTCAATTGCGGTAACAGTTTGCTGAACATTTTAAAGGGGAGTATGCCAACCAACAAGAACAGTGCTACCGGGATCCCTGATACACTGCTACGGCCAATCAGTGAAAACATCAGCGCCATAATACCAGCTTGCGCAATGGGCTCAGCTAACGCCCAGAAGTAACCCAACCGATTAGAACCAAAGCGGGTTTTTATCTCTCTCATCATTAATGCGTGTACGGTGTCACGCATAATTTGTAAAGATGTACGTTTAATATTCAAACTTAAGTGTTCCAAGATTGAGTTAATTACACCTATTTATGTAAATGGGATGTTATTTTTAATATATAGGGAATGTGTAGGGAATATTGATTGAGAATATAAAAGCAACAAAAAACAATAGCTTATTAAATTAAAGTGGATTTCAAAAAATTTAATCAGAGTTAACTTTATTTGCAATAAACATAGCTACCGCACGCCAAATAGATAATCTACTGGCTGATCATTGCCTAGAAACAAAAGGCATTTTAAATTACAAGCTGTTAACTTAAGTAACGAAAACAAACAAAATAGGTCAATGATAATGCGGCAATAAAAATAATTTTAAGCGCAGACGAACCAAGTCATCACAATTAACTTTCAGTTAGATTTAGCAACAAAAGTTACCCGTTAGATTTGCTTAAATTTTAATGGTTTTTGTTAATGTGACATGTGATTATTACGCAGACTCAAAGAGAGGACTTGACTTTAATATCATGTTATAAATAACTTTTATATCCATATAAAACTAAATTAACATCTTAATCTAACGTGTATCTATCTGTACAATCAGAATTAAGATGTGCAAGTATACAGATACATAGATTACAGTCAACACATTATATAGCAACAAATAAAGAGCCTATAATCGCAAAAAATTGTCATTCTAGATATAAATATGAGACATATGGAATGCTAACAAGCAAAAATTAAACATATGTAACTAGTGTACCGCACAAAAAAGACCTTGTGGTTAAGTATAGAGAGAGCCAATACCAAGAATCTTAATGCACTGTATGATCATACATTCACTGCAAGTCAGATTTAGCATAGTTAGCCCAAGGATAGAAAGATGTAGAATGCACGCTAGAACAATGTAGGAGGTATAAGCACATGGGAGGTGAAAGTAGAATAATGCAGGGGCAATTATCGAGTTTGAAGATCGAATAGCAGACTATATGTACATTAGTTACACAGAATCTGCTACAGGATCAATTTATTGTAAATACCACTCAACCGTCTTACTAATGCCAGTTTCAAAGCTCTCAACTGGCTGATACCCCAACTCATGATAAGACTTAGTCGGGTTGATGGCGTAACGTCTATCGTGACCAGCGCGGTCGGTGACATGAGTGATGAGAGCTTCACTCTGGCCTGCAATGACTTGAATTGCTTGTGGATATTGCTGTGCAAGTTTCAAATTAGCTGCGAAACGCGTATTCATTAACTGGCAGATGAGTTTGACGATATCAATATTGGCCCACTCGTTGATACCGCCGATGTTATAACATTCACCTAAACGACCTTTTTGCAATACTAGCTCAATGCCGCGAGCATGATCAGTGACATAAAGCCAATCGCGAATTTGTTGGCCATCGCCATAGATCGGCAGAGGTTTGTTATGCAAAATATTGGTGATGACCAGTGGGATCAATTTCTCAGGGAAGTGATACGGGCCGTAGTTATTGGAGCAATTTGAGGTGGTCACCTCTAACCCATACGTGTGGTGATATGCCCGCACTAAATGATCACTGGCCGCCTTACTGGCTGAATAAGGCGAATTGGGTGCATACTGAGTATCTTCAGTGAAGGCTGGATCCGTTGGGCTCAAATCACCATACACTTCGTCGGTACTAACATGATGAAAGCGGTGCTTTAGCGGTGCTAACCCTTGCTTTTTGGGTGCATCAAGCCACACTTTTTTAGCGGCTTTAAGTAGACTATGAGTGCCAATAATATTGGTTTCGATAAAGGCATCTGGCCCATCGATTGAGCGGTCAACATGGCTCTCGGCAGCAAAGTGCACCAAGGTATCAATCTGATGACCAATAAGCAGTGTTTCAACTAAGTCAGTGTCACAGATATTGCCGTGCACAAAGCTAAAATTAGGATTTATTTCAACTGATGCCAAGCTGGCACGATTGCCTGCATAGGTCAGTGCATCGAGCACAACTACTGTATCTGTGGGGTGAGTTTCGAGCCAGTAATGGACAAAATTAACACCAATAAAACCGGCACCGCCGGTGACTAAAAGGTTGGACATAATAAAAAAATTCCGAGTTATAAACCAATTACGAGAGCAGTCTACGACTTTCGAGAAGCCGAGGGAAATCAAAATATAAATAGGATGAAGACAGGCTATGACCTCCGTGAAAACCGGGTTGGCCTACAGCATTCGAGAAAAAGCGGAAGCGAAACAGACTATCTTTGCACGTCACTTTTTCTCGCAATGAGCTAGCGAACTCCCTAGAATGCAGCATTCTGCTCTAGCTCAACTGCTTCATCATTGCCGCAAGACTTTCCTTCCAGTCATTAGGCTCAATGTTGAGTGCTTGGTTTAGTTTACTGCAATTCATCACACTGTATGCGGGCCGCATTGCTGGGGTTGGATAGTCTGCGGTGATGATGGCATTAAGCGGAATGGTTGCATTGAGCAAACCTTGTTTAATGCCTTCAACTTGAATACCACAGGCAAAGTCATACCAGCTAATCCCCTGATCTGACCCTGTCGCATTTGAATAGTGAAAAATGCCGTTAAGGTCTGCACGCTGTGCTAACTGCCAACATATGCTGGCCAAATTGGCCGCCCAGGTGGGGGCACCGTACTGATCAGCAACAATACCTAGGTGGTCCTTTTCGTTCATCAATCTAAGCATGGTTTTGACAAAGTTATTACCCTGGCTGCTATAGAGCCAAGAAGTGCGTACTATGGCGAAACTGTCTGCTTTGTCGCTCATTTCCTGCTGAAGCAGTTGCTCACCTTGATACTTGCTGTCACCATAAACACTAAGAGGATTGACAGTGTCTTCAGGCAAGTAAGGTGTTAGCTGCATACCATCAACACTGTTGCCATTAAAAACAAAATCAGTAGAAACCTGAATTAACCTTACGTTATTTTGCTTGCAAGCCTTAGCCAAGTAGCCGACAGCAGCCGCATTAACGGCATAAGCCGCGTCTTTATCTGCTTCTGCTTTATCCACCGCAGTATACGCCGCAGCATTAATGACCACATCTGGGTTAAAATCTGTGATGAACGACAGTACCGTTATTTCGTTAGTGATATCTAATTCGGTTGAATGGGTATAAATCGCTTCAATGCTTGGTGGACAACTGAGTCGCAACTCGTTGCCCAACTGACCTTTACAGCCAGTGATTAATACTTTCATAAAATCCTTTGGTTTCTTAAACCATTACAGTAGCGCAGCGTTGGTAACTAAGCCACTTTTCAGCTAGAACTTCTCTGCTTCATTGAAGAGTTTTCCTGCTGCATCTTTTACTGATAGTAGCGGTAATTTTCCCTCTACTAATGGCCAGTCGATGGCGACCGTTGCATCGTTCCATAACAAACTGCGATCATACTCTGGCGCATAATAATCAGTACATTTGTAAACACATTCAGCTGTTTCACTCATCACGTAAAAACCGTGGGCAAAACCTTCGGGTACCCAAAGTTGCTTTTTATTTTCAGCTGACAACTCGGCACTCACCCACTGACCAAATGTCGACGAACTGCTGCGCATATCAACCACCACATCAAAAACACTACCTTGGATCACTCGAACCAATTTACCTTGAGTGTGTTGCAGTTGATAATGCAACCCGCGCAAACTACCTTGGCTCGACTTAGAATGGTTATCTTGCACAAAAGGCTTACCACCTGTGAGCACATCCATGAAGCTAGCACGGTAGGTTTCCATGAAAAAACCCCGTTCATCACCGTACACGCTTGGTTCGATAATTTTTACATCGCAAATATTGGTATCTATTATCCGCATGATTGGGCTAGCTCAACTATATTATCTGTTTTGACAGGAGCCACTGGCACCCTTATCAACTTAGGACTAAATTGGTGCGCCAGATTGATCACAGTAAGTAAATACTGACCATAAGCGCTCTTTTTCACCTTCATGGCAATATCATAAAGTTGTTGCTCAGTGATCAGCCCTAAGCGAAAGGCAATTTCTTCTGGACAACAGACTTTTAATCCCTGACGCTTGGCTATTGTTTGGATAAAAAGACTGGCCTCTAACAGGCTATCGTGGCTACCGGTATCGAACCATGCGGTACCACGACTCAACAATTGAACCCTTAACTGCTTCCTCTTAAGATAGACCTTATTCACATCGGTTATTTCTAATTCACCGCGCTCTGACGGTTGAATATTTTTGGCGATGTCGATGACTTGATTATCATAAAAATACAATCCTGCTACGGCAAAGTCTGATTTAGGTTGTTGGGGCTTTTCTTCCAATGACAGAACTTGGCCGTCAGCATCAAATTCCACCACACCATATTCATTGGGATTTGTCACACGACAACCGAAGATCAATGCCCCTTCTTGCTCATTTGAAGCCGCTTCAAGTACTTCTCTTGACATGTTGTGGCCAAAAAATAAGTTATCCCCCAGCATAAGACAAACGGGTGCATCACCGAGAAATGTTTCGCCTATTATAAAGGCTTGTGCTAAACCTTCAGGTTTTTGCTGCACAGCATATTCCAGCTTAATCCCCCACTGGCTTCCATCACCCAATAACTGCTTAAAAGCGTTAAGATGCTCGGGTGTGGTAATGATCAGGATCTCCGTTATTCCTGCGAGCATTAATGTGCTGATAGGATAATAAATCATGGGTTTATCATACACTGTCATCAGCTGTTTACTGACAGATTGCGTCAATGGGTATAGTCGACTCCCAGCTCCTCCCGCAAGGACGATCCCCTTACGTCGAATACTCTTTTCACTCTTGATTATCTCTATCATCTTTTTCTGCTTACTTATCATTAAACGGTAAATGATAAAACGAGTTATCTACCGCAAAAGACACCAAGATTTACACATTAATCATATAGGTTATCTTGTGGTGAATAGCTTTGAAATAGCAAACTTAAACCATGTTTTAATCACACGCCATTCTATACTAAATGAGCACCACTACAGCCATAGACATGATGATTTGAAAAATAATTTGGGTGATATTGTTGATGCTTTTTTCAAGCCATCATTATCTGTGACAAAAATCACCATAGGGCTTCATGATGAAAATGTTCCTACCATCCTTGATAATCCAAACAACAATCAGCCCGCGCTTTTCCGTAAGAGGCTTATATTCAGATGTCACGTTTACACAACATCCAGTTATGGCTAGAATAAATCAGCTCTGTAAGGCTTTTCTTGTTATCAATTGGGCTTTTCGATGACTCATCGCAGGCAATAATTGTAATAACATGACTGAGAAAATAATAATACTGATACCAATAACTGATAACAAATCTACATTATCGCTAGTAAACTTCTCAGGCCATAACCCTAAACTCACGACAAATGCAGTTGAAGCAAAACTAAAGACGGGTGTTAACGCTAACATCGCACTCACTTGAGATGTTGGCCAATATTTCATTGAAGCCCCAAAACAACCATAAGCAATTAAAGTATTAACGGCACAAAAGATAGCAACCCACCAATCAGTTATTCCCATTCTACCAAACTGACTAAAATCGCAAAATACCATCATCACCAGTATTCCTAGACCGTAAATGAACAAGAGTACATTGTTTGGATCAAGCTTTTTTAATAGCGACTTTTGCAGTAAAGCGTAACTTGTCCATGAGCACACTGAAAATTGAATCATCATCAACCCACTCCAGACCTCACTATTTTCCGAGTGAGAAATATTTAAGTATGGATTGAAAAACAACAGCATACCTAATGCTAATGTCGCAAAGCAAGTTAACTGAATCGCGCTCAATTTCTCTTTAAAAAATAACATACCACCGAAAGCTAAAAAGAAAGGAGCTGTTTGAAAGTTCAATTGCGCCACACCTGGTGCCAAGTATTTTAATGCATACACAAAAGAAACATAATTAAGTATGAGAAACACACCTGCCAAAAATAATTTTAACCAATCTCTATATTTAAGTATTGTAAATTGATCCAAGTGCCCACTAAAGTGCTGAATAACAAATGTAATAACAAACGCTACTAAAAATCGAAACCACGTTAAAGTCACAGGATCAATAAAACTCGATGATAAAGTCAATGCAATTGGAAGGATCCCCCAAAATAACACTGCTGTTGAGATAAATAATAAACCGAGCTTGAAATTATTCTGCAAAATAACCTACTAAATTGTATTGCAACTAACAAGTGGGCATAGTGCATTAATAACCTTAAACATGCCATTAAATTATTTTAAACGCCTGAGCAAGGTAAATAAATTATCTTCATTAACAGTCATCATCTCTTCCACTGGTACTGAGTCAGCATACTCTTCATAGGCTTTAACCATAATAGGAGGAAATTGCGTCTTATGACTTGCCATCGCCTCAATTTTTTTGACTTTATAGGGAGAAACATCGATTCGAATGCTGACGAGAGCATCCTTAACAGGTTTGGCTATTCGGTAATCTACACCAAATTTACTTGCTGATATTGCCAAGCTTTCTGCGTGAGAATCCGATACCGCAAAATAGCTCACTAGAGCAGAGAAATGCACGGAAACCAGTTTATGAATGGTTTTATGATCACGGTTATCCGTTATCCCTCCCTCTGCAAATGTAAAAATAGCGAGCGGCTTTTTACGGGTAACGATTTTACTCAACAGCTCAGCAATCCTTTGATGATGCAGGTGAGTCTTACCGTCTGGGAAACGTAAAAAATGCGGAGGTTCAAGACCTAATATTTGTGACGCTGTCATCGCTTCTTTCTCTCTAACTTGGGCTAATTTAGCACCAGATAGATTTTGACCAGAATAATCACTCCCAGCATCACCAGAGGTCACATACACAGGAATAACAGCGACATCGTTAGCAACTAATTTTGCTAGCGTACCCGATATCCAAGTTTCATCATCTGGATGAGCAAAAATAACCATTACCGAAAGGGAGTTACTCTTTTTTGTCACTTCGACTTGTCTCGCTCCGCTCGTTGATGTGGTTTGGCCATTCAAATAACAGCCTGAGACACTGAACAAAATCATCGCAGCCAGTGGTATTGATTTTAACCCCATTGCCAGCCTTAATATCCTCAAGTATACATGCTAAGAATAAGCCGATTTTACGCATAGTCAATTAACAATCACCGCAGCTAAAGTGAAGAGGTTGGCGAAATCAAATCATCAAATAAACAGACGCGATGAACGCATTACGCAGTACTTTGTCCCCTTTTATGGCAGCATCTGGAATATTGGTGTAATTACTTATCAGCCAAATAAGTCCATTGTGCGAGATACTTGCATCAGGTCGTTGAGTGCAATTGCCTCTCATCCAAACATTACCGGCACGATCTAGCTTTGCATCAGGCTCTTGTGTTACATCGCCGCCTAACCAAACTTTCTTATCACGATAAATAATGATGTCACTTTTTACTTCACTGGCTGTTGAAGATGAAGATGGATAACTTGTCACTAATGCATCTGGCTGCTCACTCTGATTCCCTTTAAGCCAAAACTCACCTGAGGATTTTATCACCGCATCAGGTACCTTACTTTGATTACCTTTTATCCAGAGCAGAGACTCTGCCATCGAAAAAGGAGCAAAAGAGATCAGTAAAGATAAAAGAAACGAATGTAATTTCATTAAACAGCCCGCTATTTAGCTCTATTAATTCTCTAAAATAGTGCACTTTCATTGAATGTAAGCTGAACATAAGCCAGAAATAGCAACAAAAAACAGCTCAATATCGGTCAATGAGTATCGGTTATCCTTGGAATCTAAGGATTAATAGCAAAGTACTTCAATCCACTCTTTTCAAGCCTAACGTTAATTCTTCTTTAATTTTGTCAAGACAATTTGAACAAATACAGGCGTTCGCATCAGGCTGTATCTCGATTAAGGATGACTTAGGAGGAAAAACGACAGCTTTACACCAACAAGTATCAATCTGTTCACCGACACTGACAGCACAGTTATTTTCTTTTTGGCATAAGGGACACGTTAACGCTTGGCTCTTAGGGTATTGACTCATATAGCACTGTATCTGCTCCGTGGTGACATCACCATTTTATAAGTAACCTGAACTTCAGGATATGAAGTAGACATTATGCTTCATCAAACGATTGAACGCTCGCATAATGCCTAATCTATGTCAGATAGAAATTCAAATTACCTTAGTTACAGCTCACCTCATGCCTTAAGTTAGCTTGTATAAATACGATTTGTCCTGTGTTGTTACAAGCAACTAGCTTGCGATCACCCAAAGCATTATGGAAGCTTACGACTCTTCCAGATCCTTTCACTATGTTAATATTTTGGTCGTGCTTACCAGAATCTGCTGAGGCAAGATAGGTATTATCTCCTGCACCATTCATAGACATACCACCTCCAGAGCATGAACCACTACTTGATACTGTGATATAGGACTGTCCAACATCGTTAATAGAGCACCAAGATCCGTTATTATTATCAGACTTCCAAATGCGAACAGAACCTGAAGCATATGGATTAACCACAGTTAATTGCTCGATGCTGCTGTCGACCTCATTTTGACCATCTAGCTGTAATGAAGCTTGAATATCACTGGAGGAGTTTATTGCTCCTGTAGCTTTAAAAATATTATTATCGCTACCACTTTGTGAAAAAGCAGATGAATTCGTATTCGACCAGCTCACATTAGCTGTGATATTTCGACTTGCATCAGAATATTCTCCCGTCGCGATAAAAGTAGCAGATGCCCCCTCATTAACGTCGCCGTCGCCACCATAGCTAATAGAAATGCTATAAAGAATGGCATCAGACACTGTTAGCTTATCTAGGTTACTTTCTATTACCCCTTGACCATTGCCCTGATCCAATGAAGCAGTAATATCGCTGGCCTGCCCCGTGTTACCATAAGATGTAAAAACATTGTTTGCGCTCCCGCTTTGCGCGAAAGCGGTAGGCTCTGTATTAGACCAAATTACAACGTCAGTGACATTATGCTCACCATCAGAAAAGTTTCCTGTCGCCGTATACGTTACTGACAAGCCTTTGGGAACATCTTGATTTAGTGCTCTCATTGGAGCCGACGCGGTTATTGCAATACTGTTCAAAATGGCATCAGAGACTGTTAGTGTATCGATATTACTCGATATTTCACCTTGACCACTGCCCTGATCCAATGAGGTACTAATATTACTAGTATCGTTTGTGTTGCCCGTTGCAATAAAAATGTTGTTAGCACTATTGCTTTGCATAAAGGCTGAGGCATTGGTATTTGACCATACCACATCATTGGTAATATCATGCTCCCCATCAGAAAAAGTACCGGTAGCTGTATATGTCACAGACAAACCTTTGGCTACCCGTTGATTTAAATCCCGCTCAGGCTTACTCGCAGTAATGGCAATATTCAGCAAAATTGCATCAGATACTGCCAACGTATCAATATCACTGACTATATTATCACTGCCCTGATCCAATGATGCACCCACATCACTTGCATCATCTGTATCCCCTGTGGCTGTGAAGATATTGTTGGCACTACCACTTTGTGAGAAAGCCAAAGAATTGCTGTTCGACCAAACCACATCATCGGTAATATTATGCTCTCCGTCAGAAAAAGCCCCCATCGCCGTGTACGTTACCGACAAACCTTTAGCCACATTTTGATTTAACTCTCGCTCAGGCCTGGTCGCACTTATAGTAATGCTCTCCAAAATAGCTGCAGAAACCACAGGCGTGTCGGTATTACTTGTAATCGGATCTGTCTTATTATCCAGCGCCATAGATGCCGTAATATCACTGGACTCACCTTCCTCACCAATGGCCTCGAAAATATTTGGCCATAAACTATCGGGTTTAAAGACATCTGAGTGACTCGAACTCCAGATTAGATCAGGATTAGCAGTAATATCCTCACTAAACTCACCACTGTAATGTCCTATTGCCACATAACGCACTGACAACCCTTTTGGAATATCTTGGCTAATTTCAGCTGTAGGTGTTACAGATTTAATTTCTATACTCAATAATTCCCTAGCCGTAATCGTTAACACATCGACTTGACTTGGTACACCATCATATACGGCTGAGATCCCAGCTTGATAATCAATATCTCCGACGGCCTTAAAAACATTCCCAACATAATTTGTCGGTTCAAAAACCTCTTCATTGGAACTCAACCACTCAGTATCTTCTGTTACATCGGTCGGATTATCAGAATCAATATCGTAAGCTAAAGCTGTATAAGTGACAAATGTCCCCTTAGGCACCTTGCCATCGGTTATTCCTTCTGGACTAGTAATAACAATTTCAACACGACCTATCTCCTTTGTATTTAAAGAAGACAACCCTTTTTTATGTAAACCTTCTTCTGCATAAGCATAGGAATGCAAAAAACAACATATATATAAAAATACTGCGATACATTTTTTCATGGAAATACTCATTAAAATAAATCTCTATATCACTAATAGATAAAATAACTATTATGTCTCATTAAACATCACTCACCTGTATAGAATAAAAAAAACAAGCAAGATAAGTTCAAAGTCGCCAATTCTAAAACGACTAGGCTTACATCTCTAAAAAGACAAAAAATAAGATCGCGCATTCACTTCGCTATTTATTTAACTCTAATTTAACGAAAACAATTGTTGATTCAGTATCATCTCTGGCTAGACCTTGAGGTTCGATGTAATGGCTTCCTTCGCCAGCTTCAGTTCTTGACCAAACCCCTGTAGCCTCTGAACCACTTAACACCAAATCAAAATTGCCAAACACATCATGCACCTTTGCAAGATTGTCTCGCGCCAACAATGACACCTTAAAAGACTCATCTGTCGTTACGATAGGATTTTCATTATCTTGACTGATATCCTCGCCCCAATACCCTCTTATATCGGAGTAAGTTAAACGAGTTCCTTGACAAATATTGTAAGGGCATGCGCCATAGTAACCGACAACATATTGCCTATCGTCTGTAACAGCAACACGCCAACCAAGTACTTTTTTAGAAGAGCCCTGAAATTGAAGCTCTGTATTTGTCGCAATCGCAGAATAATGCGCAATAGCAAGCTTTCCGTCATATTGACCAATAACAGAGCAAATATTATCCAACGACTCTTCTGTCACATTAACCACACCCTTGTTTACTGGCTGGTTAGTGCAAGCACCTGAGTCCCAATAAATATCGTCGGAATTTATTTCTATATCTCCGCTGGTATATGTTCCTATCGCTTTAAACTCTGTGGTTGAACCAACAACGGTAATATCACCACCAACAAATTTAGGCTCTATGCTAAGTGATAATAATTCTGCTTCTATCACGGTAATTGGGCTTGTTAAGCTCTCAACAGCCCCTTTTTCAACCGTGATATTGGCATCTCCTATGCTTTTGGCTTTGAGTACCCCAGTGAGTGAATCAATCTCTGCTTTATCGCTATCGTCACTCTCCCATACCAGTCCATCTCCACTTTGAAACTCTCTATCTTTACCATCACTATAAGTACCAGTCGCCTTATATTTTATCGTCAAGCCAATGGGTAAAGTATTTATATTCGGCTCGGTATGAATCGTTATTAATTCAAGAGCGGCATCGGTGATCTCTACTTTTACACTATTACTTTCAGCATCACTCCCCCCCATGCTGACAGTGATATCGCTAAAACCTAGTTCAACGCCTTGCACCATACCCTCAGTCGTGATGGTAAGTGCTGCATCATTAGAACTATGCCAAGCTAACTGATCGGCCTCTTCCAGCAGTCTGCTGTTGCCACTGTCAAAATAACCCATTGCTTGATATTGATGCGACAAACCTACTGGCAGAGATAAATCGACATTTGAACGTTCTAAAGCTAAAGAGTCGACAATTGAAATAGATAATAGTCTATCTTCTACAACAGCCACTTCCACAATGTCGCTGTCGATGTTCTCCTGAGGCATTCTGGCTGAAATATTACTCTCACCGACCTGTATAGCGCTGACGGAGCCAGTAGGAGCTATACTCACCACATCCACCATAGAGCTTTGCCAAACAAGTCCATCATTTTGCTCTAAAGACACATCGCCATTGGTATATTCCCCTATAGCTTTAAATGCCGCTGTATTTCCAACCCCCAGTGCTTGACCTTCATTATCGCCATAAATATTGACTTGTATTAACTCGGCGCTGGTTACTATCTGTTCAATAGGAGCACTATTAATATCAGCATAAAAGGCGCTAATCTCTGCCTGTCCAGGCTGCAATAATTTTGCAACAGCTGACTGACTTCTTAAGGGAAATGCAATAACCTCTTCATCACTGCTACTCCAAACGGCATCATCTGTAATATCTTTTATCGAGTTATCTCCATAAACAACAAATGCTTTATATTCAACCGTCACACCTGCTGGTAATTCCGACAAAGGTAATTTTGTCTGTTGCTGAATATAAAGTCTTTGTACACTTGACGGATCCGCTACCGAAACACGATTAGAATCACCATTACAAGCAACAATAAACAACGACAAAAACAACGTTGTCATTAGCCATATATATTTTTTTTTCATTTTATGTTTCCGTCAAAAATTTAAAATGGCAGTTAATATAGAAAGCCATGCTTAAATATCGATTAAAATTCACGATACTCGCGTATGGCACAATTTACTTCCTAGTTACTAGCCAATTTCAATCCACCACAACTAAATAGGAAAGCGATCTCACCATTACACGTCATTTATTGCTAATAAGTATCCATTATCAACGTTACTCATGATAGTAAAGCCGCTTTCTGTAAAAAAAGCAGGCTCGTATCACCAAGTTTTGCGACACAGGAAAATAGTCAAACTCACCTAAAATAACCTCATTTAAAACTAAAAAATCATTATGATGCTTTTGTTAATATGACCATGACATAGTGAGTTTCAAGCTCATCTCCTTCAAGATCTCCAGGAAGAACAATATGAGTATTAGTGTTCACCTCTGTTCGTGTCCATACCCCTTTTTGATCGATATCCGTTGTTGGAAACCCTTCAGACCAACTGTTAAAAGTGTCACCCGCTAAAGTATAAACTTCACTCAACTCAGCTTGATTCATTACAGCAAGCTTAAAATCTCCTGTAATATCTATTGCTGGTAATGGACTCACATCATCAATAAGCCCCCATGTATCGACTAACTCGGTAAAATCTAGACTAGTTAGACCATATTCCGTGCCATAAAAACCGACCACTTGTTGCTGAGTAGCAGACAGCACAACTTTCCAACCAAGAAAATCCTTGCTTCTAGCGTCAAGATGAATGGGCGATTTAAGATCTACAGCAGTGTAATACGCCGTCGCATTCTTCCCCTCATATTCAGCATATATACTACAATTATTTTCTAAACATGCTTGCTCAGGTGTTATAACACCATCAGCAGTCATATCAGTGCTCCCAATCCCAGCTCCCCAATATACATCCCCTGAATTGAGTGTAATATCACCATCGGAATATTCAGCAATGACTGAAAATTCAGTCGATGTTCCTACAACTGTTAAGTCGCCACCTTCTAAAACAGGCTCAATTCTAATCCCCTGTAATACTGCGGGTATTATTATGACCTCCAGAGGAGCGCTCTCGATATTATCACCATTGGCATCAGCCATTGTAGCCGTAACATTTGTGGACCCTTCACCCACGCCCGTTAACTCACCAGAAGCTGAATCAATCGTTGCTTTGTCAGGAGTATCGCTGCGCCAAGTTGGTCCGACTAGTAAAGGATAATCATTACCATCAGAGTAATGCCCTTCAGCAACATAAGACTCAGTCAAACCGACAGCAACTTCAGTAACACCATGCTCTGAGCGGATGGTTAACGCTGCCAAAATGGCATCATTAGTTGTAATTGTGATTGGATTAGATTGAACGAGATCAAGCTCTGCAGTAATAATTGCACTATCATTTTCGACCAAGGCCTCTACTACACCTGTAGAGGTCACGCTTACTGTTTCTGCCTTTGAACTCCTCCACAGTAAATGATCTACATCTGTTATTGGTTTTGTGCCACTAATAAAAGTACCCATGGCCGTTACCTGGGAAGTAGAACCAACAGGTAACTCCTGTATTTCAATCGTGATCTCAATACTCTCAAGTACATCTTTGATAACTGTCAAAGCTTGAGTACCACCCTCCCCTTCGTATATTCCTATAATCTCAACATCACCCGCTGCAATACCTGTCGCTAAACCTTGTTCATCTATCGAGACTAAATCTTCAGGTTGATCTCCATTGACGAGAACATCCCAGGATACTTCGCTTGCGGAAACAGGAACCCAATCATTTCCTGAGCTTGAATTACTCACCTCAGCACTATATTGTAGCGTTTCACCTGTATAAATTTGAGTAGCACCACCTGCTGCCGTAATTCTAACACGCTCAATTTCTCTTAGTGTGCCACCTCCACCATGCAACACTTCTTGAGCTGCTTGAGATAACAGCGGAAAACAAAAAACTATCACCATAAATAAAATCATAGTCCTAACAGTTAACAACTGCCTTATTCTAGTAGTCATAAATCCATCCTGAAAATATATGTAATTAGTAAGAGTTGAAAATTAAAAATATGCTAAAAAATACGTAAAACACAATCGCATAAAAAATAACTAAGCAGTGATAAAACTGTCCCTTAGATTAAACAACACATGAGAGTATATAAATTTTAAACGTTAAAAATAAAAACCTAATAATGGTCACCACATTCAGACTCGAAACAAAATACTAACAATTAATCGGCGTAAAATTTAAAACCCTTAATAATTTAATGCCTTAGCGTTATTTTGGAGCAAGATAACATTTCCAAACTCTTTCTTAAATGATAAGTTTGCAACACTATGTATCCACAACTTAAAATGGTTTAAAATAAGAACAACCTTTGAGTTATTTAGGCAATATATTTATAAAAAATAAAATAACAATACTGAGATGCAAATTGTAACAGGGCTCACTTCAGGGTTAAAAAATTGAGATATTTTTAATATGATCTATAGAGGAACTATCTTTCACGAATATTCTAAGATTATTGACCTAACGAAACAAACATTGTCATTACCCGTAACTCGAATAATTTTCAATCATAGAGATAAATCTTAAAAATAAAATTAATAGCATAAGAATGGGTCTAGTGGAGTTCCACCATCAACAGATGTTCACATAATGTTGATGGTATTTATCCATCAGTTTTCAGATATCACCTAATCAACGGCGGCAATCCGTAATATTCATCAGTAAGCTAACTTGACACAAAATATCAATATAATAGCCAGCCGCATTAGCTGAGTATTCTGATGAGAGTGGATTCATAAAACCATGATTAAAATCTGTTTTATGGGTGTAAACCTCAGGCTTTATGGATAGCACTTTTATCACTTCATCAATCTCAAAATGAGGTTCAACAGCGGGGAAAATTAAACTAACGGGTAATTGAGGGCAAACATCTAAATGGTAACGTATTTGGCTTGGATAAAAGCCGATAAAATGTGCAACACCTGCATGACTCGACATCACAAGTGACTTCCAAGCAGCCGAAGCCCCTGCACTAAAACCTACCACGACACTCGGACCATTAGTATTTTCAATTTTACTGGTTAGCAAATCACAATATTTATCATGGCCACACTCAGCAAGGAAGGTTTGGTACGCTAACGGCTCACTCTTAAAGTGTTTATTAACACCATTAAACGGATCGACAATAGTAGATTGACAACCCGTTTTCTCGATCCTTTTTTGGAGCAACGAAATAGATTCTGTTGAGCCAAAAATATCAGTGACCAGAATAATATTCATATCACACGCCTTTATTCTACCAATACAAAAATGCCCTATCTAAATTGGGTATAAAGACAGGGCATCGTTATCACTGATTAACTACAGCTTATTTATTCGGTCTCACGCCTAATGTATGGCAAATAGCATACGTTAATTCAGCTCGGTTTAAGGTATAAAAGTGAAAGTCTTTAACCCCCTCTCTGGACAGTACTTTCACCATGTCAATGGCCACATTAGCCCCAACCATCTGCCGAGTAACGGGATCGTCATCTAATCCTTCAAACTGTTTATGTAACCAGCTAGGGATCCCAACATTCGTCATGCCTGCGAAACGTTTAAGTTGTTTAAAATTCGTCACGGGTAATATACCTGGTACGATTTCAACATCAATACCGGCACTCACACAACGATCACGGAACCTAAGATAAGATTCCACATCGAAGAAAAATTGAGTAATGGCGCGATTAGCACCCGCATCGATTTTCTTCTTTAAATTGATCAGATCGGCCTGTGCATTGCGTGCATCTGGGTGCATTTCAGGGTAAGCAGCAACAGAAATATCAAAATCAGCAACTGAGCGCAGCAAACGCACTAAATCATTAGCAAAACGAGTGGGTTTTGCACTGCCTTCAGGTAAATCTCCACGCAAAGCAACAATATCTTTAATGCCTGAATTCCAATACTGTTTTGCCAGCTCTTTTAGTTCTTCGTCACTGGCATCAACCAATGTTAAATGGGGTGCAGCAACCAAATTAGTTTCTTTTTGGATCCGCTCAATCACCCCATGAGTACGGTCTCGAACCCCTGAATTGGCCCCATATGTCACCGAAACAAATTTAGGGTTGAGTGGCGCTAGACGACGAATAGAATTCCAAAGGATTTGTTCCATTTCTGGAGAGGCTGGAGGGAAAAATTCAAAAGAAACATTAATATCGCCATTGAGCTCAGACAAGCTCTGGTTTAACGATGTTGAATGTTGTGCATGATTAAAACTCATCTCTATTCCCTCTACTGCGTTACTGTCTATTATTTTGTTTCTTAATCTACTTGAAGATACAGAAATCATTTGGACGTTTGGACGTCTATACATCCATAGTAGAGAAAATGAGAGTTAAGTCAAGTAGAAAAAATAAAGAGTCATTATTCCAGCACTAAATCCCGACAAATTTGCGCAAGGTCTGATTGCACAGCTGCAGCCGTCACTTCTCGACCGGCACCAGGCCCACGGATAATTAATGGATTATCCTGATAAAAGCTACTGCGGATCACAAACACGTTATCACCGGGAGTCAAGTTTGCGTACGCATGCTCACGACGAACCCACTCTATACCCACTTTCGCCTTTAATTGGCCATCTATGGTATCCAAACAAGCCACATAACGCAGTACCTTGTCTTGTTCTAATGCTGCCTGAAACTGCTGCTGCATCACGTTATCCAATTCTGAAATACGGACTAAAAATTGCGCTAATGGAATATCAGCCAACGCAGCGGGCACCAGTGAATTTAGCTCAATATCATCAAGCTCAATATCATGTCCTATTTCACGAGCAAGAATAAGAAGCTTACGCTGCATATCTCGCCCAGAGAGATCGTCACGAGGATCTGGCTCGGTAATGCCTAAATCTCTGGCTTCTAACACCAACTCTGAAAACGGTTTTTGGCTGTCATACTTTTCAAATAACCAACATAAAGTACCCGAAAATATTCCGCCCACCGCTTCGATATTGTCACCACTATTATGCAAGTCATTTAACGCGTGTTGTACCGGTAGTCCAGCACCACAACTGGCATTGTATCGCCAAAATAATCGCCGATTACCCAATTGCTGCTTTAATTCATGATAAAAGGCTAAGGGCCCTGAGCCCGCAAGTTTATTGGCACTCACCACATGAATACCACGGGAAAAAAATTCAGGATATTGCAAAGTAAGATCTGCACTGGCACTGATATCAAGCGCGATCAGTTCATCACATTCAAGCGCCTGAAGCTCATCAAATAAATCATCATATTGCCAAGGCTTAGCTTGCTGCTCAAACGCCTGTTGCCATAAGGTTAAGCCGATCCCTTGGTCATTTAACAAGGCTTTCTTTGAACTCACTAGCCCCACCAGCTCAACATTGACTTCCAATTCTTTGTTCAGTGACGTTCGCGCCCCATTAAAGAGTTCAACCCAAGCTTCACCTATGTTTCCGACACCGAGTAATAGTACACCAATACGTTTACGAGGACCGGTACAACGACGATGGACCTTTTGAGTGAGTAAGTTCACTTGCCCATAAGGCACTAAGGTCACAAGACTCAAGCCATCATTAAACAGTGGTCTGGCATCTCGACTGAGTAAACGCGCAAAACCTCGACGATAAAGACTCGCATCAGCACTGACCAGGGCTACTAGGCCAAAATCTTCACGCACGCTAATATCACTGAGACCCAATGATGCATCGATCCCTTCAAGTATGGTGTGAACTTGTTTACTGTTTTCATGAGTAAACGCAAACTCAACTCGATGATGTGCTAACTTCCAATGCGCTAATGGAATGAGCCCCGCATCTGCCAATAGCTTAAGCACACGTGATGGTCCCGTTGTTAATCTAAAATTGAATAATGCAACCGATGGTAAATTCGTCACCACTGGTGCGCTGGCTGAAGAACTCTTGGGAGCGATGAGGGTAAAATCAGTATGCGATGCATAGCTCGAACGTACCGCTAAGCTCACATTGGTATTAAATAAGGGTTGTAACGACCGATTGTGTAGCACTGGAGAGCCTAAATGTGCGAGACGATTAGCTTCGTCTAAAGAGAGGCTTTTAAGTAACTTTGCATCGTTAATCTTATTAGGATCAGCATTAAACACGCCTTCAACATCAGTCCAAATCGTCACACGGTCAATATCGGCAAGACTGGCGATTAAAGTGGCACTATAATCAGAGCCATTTCGTCCAAGTAATAAAGTTTCGCCTTGACGATTTGCACAAATAAACCCTGTGATAATAAGTCTTTCATTAGGACTATTTTCAATACGTTGCTGTACCCGGCTCCGTGATTCGTCGAGTCTAATTTGAGGGATGGCACCCTCATCAGCAATTAGTAAGCTTCTGGCATCGACATCATTCGCCGCCACACCAGACTCTCTCAATAACGCAGCTAATAGACGAGCAGACCAACGCTCGCCAAAACTGACGACCTCACTACGCTTATATTCATTGATGTCATCAAGAGAAAACAGACTAATCAACTGATACTTATCAATCGATAAACGCTCACGCAAGCTTCTTGCTTGCTCATTGGATAGCAGCTGCTCAATCAAATTTTGCTGAAAACTAATCAACACTTGTAATTTTTCTTGCCACAGCTGCGACGAGTCTTTTAACGCAAGTAATTCATAAAGAAAATTAGTACTCTTACCTGCGGCTGAGACAACCACAAGATCGTCACTATTACCGTGAGTCAGAAGAATATGAACCACGCGGCGATAACAGTCTGCATCCGCTAAGCTAGAACCGCCAAATTTATGTAAATGACCACGCGCCATCTCTAACTCCTATAAACTAATTAACAATTAGCTGAAGATGCAGCAGCAAGTCCAGCTTTAATGTCAGCCACTAAATCATCAGCGTCTTCAATACCAACAGAAAGGCGAATAAGCGTATCTTTAACTCCAGCTTCTGCTCGCGCCTCAGGGTCCATTGCTCTGTGGGTCATGGTCGCAGGCACCGCCACTAAACTTTCGACACCACCTAAACTTTCTGCAACTGAAAACACAGATAGTTTTGCTAAAAAGGCCACTAATTCGCTTTCACCGCCTTTTAGCTCAAAACTCAGCATTGCACCAAAACCTTGCTGTTGTTTCGCGGCGATTTCATGACCTGGATGATCTTTTAAACCAGGATAATATACCTTATCTACTGCATTGCTATTAATAAGTACATCTAACACTTTTTGCGCATTAGCTTGATGCTCTCTGATGCGGATAGGCAGAGTACGTATTCCCCGTAACGTAAGATAACTGTCAAACGCCGATCCCGTCAGTCCTAATGTATTTGACCACCAATGCAATAACTCTCCTAACTGCGGATCTTTAGCAACCACAGCGCCACCAACAACATCACTATGGCCATTAATGTATTTAGTGGTCGAATGAACAACGATATCAGCGCCGAGCAAAAGTGGTTGCTGTAAAATAGGTGACAAAAAGGTATTATCGACCGCTACCAGAGCTTCGACAGCATGACTTGCTGTCGCAATCGCTTCAATATCGACAACTCTAAGCAAAGGATTCGATGGCGTTTCCAGCCACACAATTTTAGGTTTAAGTGCTATCGCATCGCTGAAGGCCTGACTATCGGCTTGATCAATGACCTTTAGCTTAAATTGGCCTTTTTTAGCCAAATTAGTAAACAATCGATAACTACCACCATAACAATCATGGGGAACAAGTAAAAGATCGTCAGGGCCTAACAAACTAGTCACTAACGTAATGGCGGCCATACCTGTACAGGTCACCACACCGGTAGCCCCTCTTTCTAAACCAGCAATGGCATCGCCCAAAATCGAACGTGTTGGATTGCCTGAGCGACTATAATCAAATTCTCTTGGATTTTGGTGTCCATCAAAAGCGTAATTGGTGGAAAGATAAATAGGCGGGACTACTGCACCATGTTGAGTATCGGACTCAATCCCTTGGCGTACTGCGATGGTGGCTAATTTACGTTCTGTCATCTATGACTCCTAAGCGAATTACTGAGCATCATACTTTATATCCAACACAACAAATAGATGTCTGGACGTCTAAAATACCTAAGTGTGTCACCCTAGTCAATCCTATAACAGACATCTAGGCATCTAAACATCCAAATATGGCAGGATCTATTTGCATTTAATGGAAATAAGAGGCAATAATTTGACTGTACAAATTAAAGGGTTAAAATCTGCCCCGAATTTTGAATTTACAGGTGAGTCAATGACTAAGTGGAATGGCGATTACATCAGCCCCTATGCTGAACACGGCAAGAAGAATGAACAAGTAAAAAAAATTACTGTGTCCATTCCCTTAAAAGTACTTAAGGTATTAACCGACGAACGTACACGCCGTCAGGTAAAAAACCTACGTCACGCCACGAATAGTGAACTGCTTTGCGAAGCTTTTTTACATGCCTATACAGGTCAGCCCCTGCCGAATGATGAAGACCTGTCAAAAGATAAACCTGACAGCATTCCAGCAGAAGTAAAACGCTTAATGAATGAAATGGGCATCGAGTGGGAAGATGAAGATGAGGAATAGCTAACCAACCAATCAATGTCAGGGATCCTATTGCGATCCCCATTTATTATTAACTCTGTTCAAAAGCGATACCTGCTTTGTACTATCACACAGACCGTATTATCACCACCAACGATTGTGGTTACATCCAGATGGTCCCCTTCAAAATGCAAATCCGATGCATAAAGAATATATATCAGCAGTAGACTATCTGAGTCCGTATGAATATTTAATACCAATGGTATTAAATATAAGCGTGTGTTGTTTATTGCTGAGATCTAGCATAAACATAGGACCAGCTCACTATACAATATGAAATAAATGTTTAACATTTAATCACTAACTGCTAAATTAAGAGAGTGATAAATAGGTAGGGATCACATAAACTTACTTAATGAGGAATTTATGCACCTTATAATGAAAACTCAGTTCGACAACCTTCGCCTCAACGATGATCATGAATATTCCACCAACGACAGAGGGGGTAAAAAAGTCATTAAGATTTTTAAAGATGGTCATTTGATCGCAAAAAAAATTTCGATAAAAAACTCAGTTCAATACTTCGGCATAGTAGGAGTCGAAGACTTGCTCACTGCAGAGTAACCTCCAATGACAACGTGGCCGCGCCTACCATACTGACAGTCGAGTACTCCAGTTTGATATTATCGACAACCAGATAGAAGCCACAATACGAGGTAACATCAATCCTTACTTCGAGGTAACAAAAGAACCAAGGTATAAAGTTTCACTCACTTTTAACCCCATATCAGACAAACAATGGCAAAGTATTATCAGCACCTTGAGCAATAACCCCGGCTGGTTATCTAAATTAATGCTCAATGAAATGCCAAGTAATATTGAAGAGGCGTTTGGAAACACACATTTTTTACCTAAAACTTACCAGGATATAAAAGCCCATTGTGATTGTCCTGATGATGCTACCCCATGTAAACATATCGCTGGCGTCTATTTTCGAACAGCCAACATTCTAGACAGTAACCCTATGTTACTATTCCAATTTAGAGGCCTTACACCAACAGAATTACATGACAGATTGGGAATTATCCACAATAGATCAAGACACAATCGATATTCAGGCTTCATTGATCAAAAACAAGGTGACTACCCCGAATTTTGGGCACGCTCAAATTCATTTATTGGTGCCATGGAAGATATTTATTCCACGATTAAAAAACAGAATAAACATTCACTAAAATAACTCTTGTAAAACTAAAAAAATATGAACCAAAACCAATTGATAACCGTATAGACTTAAACAGCCCACTGAATATTATTCGCATATGTTTTCATTATTTAAAAATGACCCGATTAAAAAGTTAGAAAAACTGTACGCTGCTAAACTTGAACAAGCTATGCATGCACAAAGAAATGGTGATATAAAATCATATTCAATGATCACTGCAGAAGCTGAAAAAATCGAAATTCAAATAATTGCATTAGAACAATCAACAACAAAATGAGACAGTAATCGGCCAAAAAATACAACAAGAACACACAGACCCACTGCGACAAGGTGTCGCAGTTACTGCATTTATTTTGTCAGTCCCTCTTCGCGCTGTCATTATTGCAACACCTGTATAAATAGATGACAACATAGCCATAAAATCATGATGAAGTTACCAACCTCTCTTGTTTCACTCTCTCTTGCTTCAACCCTTATCTCCGTCACTCCTTCGTATGCCGATGACAATGATATCGAAATCATTGAAATCACCGGCCAGCACCAAGGAATATCGAGTGCAGTAAGTCCTGAATCAAGTGTTCCCAAAACTGACATCAGTGGCTTACTGGAAAACCTACCTGGCGCTGCCGTCAACAGTAATGGTCCCGTCACTGGCATAGCACAATACCGTGGCCTATTTGGCGATCGCGTTAACACTCAAGTTAATGGGGTATCCCTGCCAGGAGCAGGCCCTAATGCAATGGACACCCCACTAAGCTACGCCAGTTTAATTAATTCAGAAAGCCTTGAGATGACGCGAGGTATAGCACCGGTATCATCAGGAGTAGACACTTTAGGCGGCAGTATTAAGGTCGTAGAATCTCAAGCTAACTTCGACGAGACCAGTGGCAAAGTCGCTGGTCAATACCAAGATAATGGTCAGCGCAGTCACCTAGGCGCTAAAGCTAACGTGGGAGGGCAAGATCATGCTTTACTCGTCTATACTGACATCTTAAAAGGTCAGGACAATATCACCACTGGTGGCAATAAAGAAATCAAACCAACCACCTATGACAAAACCATGGTGGGTGGGCAGTACCGTGTCAATTTAAGTCATTCAGACTCAATTGATGAATCAATTGCAATAGGTTACCAGCACTTAGAGACCACCGCAGCAGGTACGCCAGCTTTACCTATGGATATTGATTTTATTCGCACCGATCGCATTAAAGTAGAAGGTGAACATGAAATTAATCATTGGGATCTTAACTGGCATTTAGCCTATAGCGATGCCAAACATGGCATGGATAATTTCAGTGAACGCATGAAGATGCCAACCATGAACGCCCGCTATAATAGTGCCGATAGCACAGGATTCGATGGTGAAATATCCTTCGGTAAAGAAGCTTGGTTATTCGGGTTAAATACCCAACTGAGTGAACATAATTCGGTGATATCGGATCCCACTAATGCCATGTTTAATGTCGATAATTTTAATGGCGTTAAAGACAATACTTATAGCGCTTTCGCTCAATGGCAACAAGATATCGGCCAGTGGAATTGGCAACTAGGTGCACGCGTTAAACATTATCAAACCGATGCAGATGAAGTTGAACATTCTATGGCAGGCAGCATGCCTGCGATTAAAACCTTGATGGACAGATACAATGATGCTGACCGATCTCAGTCACAAACGGGGTTAGATCTGGTGATAAATGGTCGCTATCAGGTAAATGAACAGCTGAGCTGGATTTTAGGTTTAGCGCGTAAACAAGACAGTGCCAGCTATCAGCAAAGATACTTATGGGTACCAATGCAATCAACCGGCGGACTTGCTGATGGCCGCACCTATGTTGGCCAAATGGATCTTGAGCTTGAAACCGCTTATCAGCTGGAACTCGGGACTGAATTTACCACTGACAAATTTTCCATCAGCCCACGTATTTTCTTCAATCGTATCGACAACTATATTCAAGGGGTTCAATCAAGCGATCCTGCAGTGATCATGGCAGCCCAAATGATGGGAGATGACAACCCCATGCAGTTTGCCAATGTTGATGCGCAACTATATGGCATGGATGTCGCAGCCCTTTATCAACTCGCTGATAATTGGAAAATCGATATGAACGCCAGCTATATCAAAGGGGAGCGACGTGATATCGACGATAATCTATATCGAATAGCACCACCTAAAGTCAATTTGGGTCTTAACTATCAAAATGGGCATTGGCAAGGGCGCATTGAAGGAGTCGCAGTCGCAGCGCAAAATGAGGTATCTGAGACTCAATTAGAAGCAACCACAGCCGGTTACGCCTTGATGAATATTTCAGCGGGATATAACGCCGATAGCTGGATGCTAAAAGCAGGCGTCAACAACTTGTTTGATACTGAATATGAAGACCATTTAGCTGGATATAACCGGGTTATGGGCGGCGATCTCGCCTCTGGTGAGCGTATGCAAGGTATCGGTATGAATGCTTGGGTGACTGGCGAGTATCGCTTCTAATTGAGCCAATAAAAATATCATAATGAGAAGCCAAGGATGGCAAACAAACTTATCAAAAATAACACTCCAAGACCTGCGATTAACATACCTCAGAATGACGATTATCTAAGGTTGGTTTTTTAAGTAATTTACGCTGTAAAGTACGTCGATGCATCCCCAATTGACGTGCAGTTACCGACACATTGCCTTTATTGAGATTGAGCACTTGTTGTATATGCTCCCATTCCAATCGCTTAGGATTCAGTGGTTTTTCATCCAGCTCAATAAGATCGACCAATTCCCCTTTAGTCTGCCGCTCAATTAAGGCGTTCAACAGCGTTGCTGTATCGACAGGTTTAGCTAAATAGTTATCTGCACCTAAACGAATAGCTTCAACCGCGGTAGCAATACTGGCATATCCCGTCAACAACACCATCACCACATTGGGCAAAACATGGCGTAATGGAGAAATCAAATTTAAGCCATTGTCTTGCGCTAGCTTCATATCGAGTAAAATGTGTGTGGGCTTAAACTGCCGAGCTTCCAACAGCGCTTTGCTGGCATCATGGGCTTGAAGACAACTAAATCCATGGCGCGACATACGCCTATCTAATATCCCAGCCAGAGCGAGATCATCCTCAATAATCAACAATTTATGACTATTCATTTGCATTTTCTCCACAACAATCAATCAAGGCACTGCTGCAGCCATGACTGCCAAGCATAACCCAATCATATTCAAGATCTAACCTTATGATATTAATGGTAAACTCACTTCAGCCACAGTGCCTCCTTCTACATGCGTTCCCAGCAACAGACTGCCCCCTAAACGCTCGAAACTTGCATGGCTCAACATAAGCGCAACCCCCATACCAGTGGGGCTCTCCACTAACTGATAACCTAATTGAGAAATAAGTCCGCTGGGGATCCCAGCGCCATAGTCTCTGACCCTAAGTGTTAAATAATGCCGCTCTAATTCGATATTAACGTTAACTTTCTGCGCCCCCATATGTTCCTTGCTTGCTCGCGCTGCGTTTTCGATTAATGATAAAATAGCCGGCAACAAGCTTGTATCGCTTTGCACTAATGAGTCGTGGGCAGCGATGCCCAACGCGGTGTCAAGTTGCACCTCTGGCATCAAGAGCATCACCTGCTGTTCGAGTTGATTCAATAGCTCCCCCGCTGCTATTTCAAACTGCTTTTGTTGCCGTATTGATTCAGTCGCGGCTCTCAAATTCACTAAAGTTTGTTCGCAGCGAGACAAAGCAACATTCATCTCCTGCACCGCTGACGTGTTCGCATCAGCCCCCTCTGCAACTTCTTCTATTAATAATCTCAAACTTGATAATGGCGTTGCTAACTGATGAGCCATTTGGGCTGATACCGTACCTAAAGCCAGTAACTTTTCTTGCCTTAATTGTGCTTCACGCATATATGAAAGCTCGGCATCTTGCCTGCGCATTCGCTTCGCAATGAATGCCACACTGGTGGTTAACACCAACGACGAAATGACAAAATTAAGCCACATTCCAAGATAATGAGATCCCATATCCATACCGTGACCCTGCATCATATCTAGCGGAACACTATAAAGCATCACACTATAAGCCAATGTGGACACTAAGGTTAATGTCCATGGAGCCCAACGAGGTAAAATAACAGCAGCAATTGCGATGGGCATTAACAATAGCGAAATAAACGCATTGGTTGCCCCACCAGAAAAATAAAGCCACGTGATCCAAAAAGCGGTATCAAACAAGAGAGCAATAAATAAACCAATGTCGGTCAACTGCAGTGACTTGCGTATGCTAAACGTCACAGCCAAATAGACAGCTTCTAATATAAGCGCATAATTTAACTCTGAACTCCCCAAAGAAAGACCAAAGGTGTCAGCCACTAAAAATGTCAGCACTAATTTAAGTATCAGCCCTAAGATCCGTAACGCAGCCAGTTGATCAGATGCACTTACATTAGGCAGCTTTTGCCAGAAAATACTTTTCAACATCACAATTCATTCAAGCTAATGCCAACCAACGACAAGGCCTTTGCAGAGTTGACTAGGCTAGCTTGCGCCCCTTGTCTAAACCCTATTTGAGAGCGGATCCCTAAGTCTGCCAACCGCTGGCAACTTAATGTGCAGTCCTGTGGGCGTTTAGCACTATCTAGCGGCTCAGAAACAGCGGTTAAATGTTGAGTGTCTCTGCCAAGAAGCTCTGAGAGCACTAGCAACATCTGATACTTACTCATACTTTGCTCAGCACTAAAATGATAAATGCCGTTAATGGTTTTAGTGTCGAGTTTCAGGGCCAGCATGTTCTCAATCGCCATGGCAATATCTTGGGTCGATGTCGGGCTACGAATTGCCCAATGGTCAACATTTTGTGGTTTTTTATCGAGTAGTTGATTTAATAATACCAAGACAGCTGATTCATCCACTTTCTCAACTTGACCATAAAGGATAGGCAATCTTAATACGGCAAAATCATTGCTAATGTCTAACAACACTTGTTCGCCGCGCAGCTTAGATTCACCATAAAAGTTAACTGGATTTGGTACGTCATTTTCAGAGTAAGTTGGGGTTATGCCATCAAACACATAATCTGTCGAAATATAGAGTACCCAAGCTCCTTGTTGCTTCGCCGCTTTGGCTAATGTACTGGTCGCTTTAAGATTGAGTGCTAATGCCGCTTCAGGGGATTGTTCGGAAACATCAGGCCTGCGCTCTGCGGCGCAGTGAAGGATCACATCAGGTTGCTGTGAGCCGATAAAATCATTGAGCGCCAGCTCATCGGTGAGATCGAGTTTATTTATACCTACGCCACTTCTGCTAAAGCCTGTCGCGATAAGCTCATGACGATTGCTTAATGTCAACTGCTGAACAACTGCTCTGCCTAAAAGACCCGTTGCCCCTGTGATCATGATTTTTGCCATTACAACCTCGGTTCACTCTTTGCTTAAAAAATGACGTCCAGTGTAATGTTTTTTGTCTCATATTCACATGAGCCAGTGCTCATTTTAAACAATAAAAAAGCAGTAAGCTTAGAATGGCACTCACTGCGTTTTACCGCTATTGACTCCTGTATTAAATAACAGAAAACGTATTGTTAACCTATTTCATTTTATGGGGCGATACCTGAATATACTCCACTGGTGTTTGCACTGACTGATAGTGAATTGTTTCTACAGGTCCAATGACACCCGCTTCTTGATTCGTTATGCCATTTTCTAGGTGATAATCATCTTGAAATTCACCATAACGGCCTTCAGTGACATGATAATCAACCGTTAGTGTTCCTATTCCCGCATTAGCTAAATACTTAGCAGGATCATTCCAAGTTGCATTATCTAAATTCGTGGTCAGTTTGATATCAAGTAGTACGCTATCGCACAAAGGGGTCACTTCTTCATAATTTGTTGGCCAACCAGAACCTGATGTCGCCTCTGGGTAATTAGCATAATCCCCGCCCCTCATAGGACAAGCCCCACCACCATTGAATGCATCACGGTCAGGGTGATGCACACCATATAACTTAGTGCCTACCGCAGCAATGTCTGTTAATCCATGAACGTTGCTGGCTAAATTAAAATGAGGATAAGTCGTTACCTTGGTTTTCAACTCTGATTTTATATGACTTTTTATATATTCATAATAGGGTCCATCAGGGCGTATATATGAAAAATCATCATTGTTTTTATTATCATAAATAGCCATCAAGAATAAATAATTAGCACCTTGGAAACGTTTTTCAATAATGTAATATTCACTCATTGTTTTACTCGCATCTACAGCATGCCAATCAAGCTCACGGCTATCTTTTGTCACATTAACCCAAGTTCTGGCATCTTCAAACAAATTGAGTCTGAGTACATTTGAATAATTTTCATGAATATCTAATCCAGCTCTTTTACCTAAAGGGCCAACTTTATTCGCTGATGGTTGTGCAAAAGCAAACTCCATAGCTTTGGCTGCATAAGGAAAGTGTTGAGCGGACATAGTGCAGTACCAAGAAGGTAAATCAATGGGTTCGTGGAATTGATACTTACCTCGATATTTATCATGATAAATAGGCAAATCTATATAATTCAATCTCCCATTAACTACCTTATTTTGAGGTAATACATATGCACCAGATAAATCATGGGTATAATTATTTTGTATCACATTTTGGTATCTAGATGAAAATATATCGGCATTCTTAGGCAGACCCAAAGCACCATCTATTAAGTATTCTCTCACCATCCCATTATCTTGAACACGCCATAACCCATGCTTACCTTCACCTATCATAGTGAATACTTGTTCAACAATATTAACAAATCGATAAGTATTATTAGTGCTAAAATAACCAAAGTAGGCCGGTAAGTGAGGGATTTTTGAGTCAGTTGCACTTGGACGGCTATCACTTCTTTTATCTATAATATTACTGGTGTAATAAAAAGGGTCACCTTGGGTTAGATCAACTAAATTTAAATTTTCTTGTTGATTTTCCCTTCCAATAGGACTAGCACATTTACCTATATGGTTAAGTGAAAGCTCATTTGCATAAGTAACACTAATCAATAAAGAAAATAAAACAATAGCACTTGCTTTAAGAAAAAAACTGACTGATTTTGATATAAACGTCATAGAACATTCCTTTAATATTAAAGCAAACCTCCTTTTAACTATGCCAACGATATGACTTTTAATGATTAACAAATGTTGAAAACCATGTTTCTTTACCATCCGATAACATTATTGACAATGGAGGTATTTTTTTACAAATAAAATTAGTTACCGTAAGGATCTGAGATTACGTTAGCTAACGGAAGGTTGTTGTAATATTCGTGTGAGCTCTGATGTGGGTGATCGATATATAAATTAAGATCTAATTCAAAGTCACGAACAACAAGCATACGACAATCCACTCTTTGTGCTGATACTATTTGTAATGCATGTCCATTAGAAATAAGTCTTGCTGAATACTCGCTGAAATCACCACTACAATTAACCGTACTACCATAAAAAGTGCTACCAATAATAGTAGGTTCTTGCGTCAATGTTATTGCATATTCTTCATTTTGATCCGGAAAGACAATATCATCATTTGCAAAACTGTTTGAAGAAAAGAATACTGCTAAGCTTAAGCCTAATACTTTAATACTACTATCAACTTTCATAATATCATCCACTTTAAATACGGGACTATTCCCGCATAGGCTTTATACCATCAACATCAAATAAAATACAAACTATTTACAGTTATACCCATATTTATTAAACTTTAGGTTGATGTTTAATTTTTTACATTTTAGAATAAGATTCAATGTGGGACTTATCTATTAAAGCCTCACCACCTTATTAATTCACGTCATAAAAAAATTAAACCTAAAATTAATCTTAACTAAAGTATATGAATAATTTTATAGCAACACGATAAATCAGCTCTACACATTAATAATAAATAAGGGAAGTAATGAAAAATATTTTTTGGCTTAGCACTATTGCAGCACTCAGTCTGAGTTCTTTTAATCTTACTGCACAGAATATAGAACCGCAGGCAACTCATTCAGCTCACATTTTGCCATCAAGAACATTAGATCAAGCTAGCCAGTTAGCTCAACAATTTATCCACTCACAACAAAATCAATACGGGATCTGGTTAAACGCATCAATCAATACCGTTACTGCGTTATATGACGGGCTAGAACACATTCAAGGTTATGAGATAGAAATACTTGATAATAGACGGCAACCATTAGGTTATATGATCGTTGAAGCTAAAAATACCAATATTAACATTGCAGAATATGCAGTCACAGGCACAACTCCGTCAAATACTTTACTCAAAAAATATGAACAACAAACAGGTGAAAATATTAATATATTACACCCTGATGTACGTATGCTTTGGAATGGTTCTGGAACCTCTTCTTTGCGTGTATTAGATAGTCATAACATCATTCATTTTATCCCACTCAACCCACAGCAACCCCTCAGCGACTTAACACACCCACGACAATTTCCATCTTCATCTAACGACCCAATAAATGCCAATGTCGCACAAAATATAATAAACAAAAATACATTACTTCGCACCGCCAATACATTGAGCATCACACCTAATGTGGTTGATTGGCGCTTCACTCCCTTCTCCCAAGAACAACGCACTTGGACACATTCCACCAGTGATAGCAATGATTGTTACGCTGGGTGTACTCCCATTGCGGCCGCCATGTTGATTGATTTTTATGACAGAAATGGCTTTCCTTACATGATTGGTGACGACACACAGCAAGTTCACCATACCAGTAGTATTTTAATGCGTGAAACCATAGATGACCTACGAGGATACTTAAACACTTATTGCCGTGAAGATGGTCAAGGAGGTACATCACAAGCCAATAGTGTCAAGCTCGTTGATTATATGAATACACGTCAAACACAACAATTCTCGGCAAGAAGGATCACCTATGCAGCCATGAGTACTTACTCATATTTAATGCGAGAAATTAACGCCCAGCGACCAGCGATTGTCCACTACCATACCCAAGGCACTATTGGCACCAATCATTCAGCTATCGCTTATGGTTATCAATATGGAGGCGCTTGGGCTGATAATTTTCTCACCGTTCGCACAGGATGGAGTGGGCAACCTGAAATCAATTATAATATCAAAAGTATGGGTACAGTAGAGGCTACGTTAGTGAGTCTAATAGAGTGATTCTTAGATTCCAAGGATAACCCTATATTACTATTATCAATTTGTTCCCCCTTATATTCAGTCATTACTCATAGGGGGAATGACTACTTGATTGTAAAAATAAAGCGAGTTCAGAGTTTACACAAGGCTCTAAAGTCTATGGTTTAAGTCACTGATACCAAATATAAAGGCATGCCAACATTGCCATTAATAGATTAAATATTGGAAATACGCGCCATTTCATGCGCACAGCCGCTATGATGGTGATACATCAACTTCAACATAAAGTCATTGCCTATGCCCGAAACTTTACAACATATCATGACTGAGATGACACCTTGGTTACAGCAATATGGCTACCTCATTTTAGCACTTGCCATCGCCGTGGAAGGAGTCGGGATCCCTGCTCCTGGGCAGTCATTACTTATCGTTGCCAGCCTATTAGCTGCAACAGGACAAATGTCACTGCCTCTAGTACTTATGGTCGCTGGTAGCAGCGCTTTTACGGGCAATAGTTTAGGCTATTTATTAGGAATAAAATGTGGCGATATTTTTATCGAAAAAGGCTGGATAAAAGAGAGTACCGAAATTAAACTTCATGCCTTTATCGGTAAATATGGTGTGATTGCTCTACTGCTCAGTCGCTTTATTGAAGGGCTTAAACAAACTATTTTTATCGGTTGTGGCATGGCTAAAATGCCCTTTCATCAATTTCTCATCGGTAATACGATGGCTACGGTATTATGGCTCACACTCTTTGGTCTTGGCCCAATACTGATCAGCGAGGAACTCACCCCAATACTGACTTTTTATCACCACCACCAGCAGCTATTCTGGCTTGTTATCACAGTATTTGGCATTATTGGCCTCATTTTATTTAGCGTTATACTGAAACGACAGAGAGCTAAAATAGCCAATGATTAATAGTGTGTAGAGTAAGCTGCCACCTCATACCCATTTAATTAAATAGCTGATTGAATATCCAATTTTTCAAGTAAAGATGGGTAACCCCAGCCATTCTTACCGACAACAATTTTCTCTCCAGTTAAAAACTCATACATGGTCGGTGCAAGTGAACCATTCTCCTCTATTGTTAAGGGTAAAGGGTCACCAATCGGGGTTCCCCAGAAACCAAGAAAAGCATCTTTTTCAAGATAATCCTCACCAGCATGTCGACCGGGTACTTTAGTATTAAATCCTATTCCAGCCTTAGGGAACAAGTTGATCGTTCCTGCTCTATCCTCTTCATAAAGCCTAGCGACTTGATTCACCGAATCCGGCCTTGGAGTGAACCGCGTTAGCTCTCGCCACTCCAGTACACTGCACCATGACGTAATATCTTGCTGCTTAGCTTGCTGGAGGCATTTATTTTTTAAATTGGTGTAATGATTCAATTCAGACTCGGACGGCTTATCTTTATAGGGATTCAACTGCTGAATATCGAGTAATATGGGCTCAATGCCGGATAGGCTGGCATAGAAGAGTTTATCCCCTCTAAGCTCAACCCGCTCATCAATGCGCTTGTCATCTCGATATCCAACCAAGCGAACCTGACACTTATCGACACTGCACTGGTGTTCACGTAGTACCATATAATCTAAAGAATCAGATAATCTCGATGCCGTCTCAGCCACGATATCCAGTGTTTGTGATTTATCTTTAGCATTGATAGGCGCCCATCGAACTAGCTCTTCGTAAACAGGCTGCACAGTCCATCCCATTGCCGAATTAAAGAAATCCATCATCATGTTACCACCAGCGGTAGATGCAACCACCACATCCACCCCACGATGACTCGAGTAATTTAACGCATTAGTGATCTTAGGACCTTCGCCCTCATCCGAGGATATTTTTTTCACTAAGATAGGATATCCCAGCTCATCTGATAGCGCTTCAAATACGCGCTTCTCCGGATTCAAAGCATGGAAAACAGGACTTAAACCATGATCACCAGCCATCCCCCATAAAGTTTGATCATAAATACCAGCATCTTTATAAGCTTTCTCAGTTTGAGCTAACCAATAATCCAACCGATTAAGCTCCCCTGTTGGCATAATGATTTCATCACTAAAAGGCCCAGCAAAATGAGCAAAGTGATCAGGCCATGGATTATAAATCAAGGTATAGTCAGGCATTCCAAGGCCATCTAATTTTGCTAGCTCAGAGATGGCTTTTTCAATCTTCCATTTCTTTGTTAGCTTGGTCACAATATCCAGAAAGAAAATCTCTTGGTATCCTTGAATATCCTCGATCAACTCCTGACGGAGTGCTCTCAGTTGCCCTTCCACTTTAGCTCGAACGCTCAGCTCTCTCAGGCAACGTTTCTCCCCATAATCTCGCTGCACTTCTCCCACACCAAGGTTCACTAAGCCATCAAAGCTAGTATGGGCATTCCAATCATATTGTGCGTTACAGTTGAGGGTGTTGAGATAAGCTAAACGATCAAACATCGTCCGCACTCCATGACTTTCCATTAATCTGTCAAGCTGGATCGCATCGTTACCAAAAAAGTAATATGCCCTGTCCTGTTCTCTATCAACAAAGTGAAAATTAGGGATCCCAGTTCCTCCCTTGCCCGAAACCTTAGCGCCAGTTTTGATAATAGGCAGATTACGTACACTAATGGTTGGCGTTGATGAAATACCAACTTGGGTGATGGAGTCTCTATTTTCAAGGTAAAGACGCTTAAAAAACGGCAGATAATTCGGGTCTTGATAATTTTTCCTGGCCAAAAGTGACATAAACTTAACTTGCTGTTCATGTTCAGGTTGATTGGTTTCCCTTCCAGTAACAGTAAGTTCTTCATGAGACTGATGTATCTGATAAGCATGATTAATAAAAGGTTTAGATGGATCAACCAATCCCTCAATTAAGCCCTGCTGCAAGCCGTCAACCGCTATCTGCACACCATAACGGCGCTTCTGCTGTGAGAGTAAAAACTTAATTAATTCATCAGCATCTTCATCAAAAGTATTTAGCATCCAGGAATTTAATCCTGCTTCTCGCTCTTGCTTAAACACAAATTGACGATAAGCCTTAAGTACATTTAAGCGAACGAAATCAATGAGGGTGATCGTTAATGCTTGCGCCTTATTATTGACTTTGTTTCTATGTTGTGGATCGCCGTCTTCTATAATGTCCAGCAGCACAGCTTTCATCTCTGTGGGATCCATCCTATTACTGGCCTTCATCATGAGTCCAATAATGATGGGTTGAATTTTATTAATAATATCAATATCTTCAGTCTGTGAGGTGAGATATGTATAGTGATTAGGTAAAGCATCCATGTCTTGCCACTCACCGATATCAACTAAAGCATCGTAAATGGTCACCAAAGAAGCAATAAACTGGCGATCAACTTTTACCCCTTGATGATTACCATTATTGCTTGGTGTTTTAATTTCTCTAGGCTGTGAGTCCACTCCAACCTGATACAAGCTATGCTCAAACCCTTTAAGCTGCATAGGAGAATATCGAGTCTTGAGATATTGCTTAAATTCATCATTAGGACTCAGCCCACCATAACGGTCATAATAACTATACAAAAAATGACCTAAAGGAATAGCATAGCTGGGATCACTCAGCTGACTAATAACCCTAGCTTTAACCTCGCTATCTAGAGGAAGAGAGAGGATATATACATCAAGAGAGACACCCGCAATCGTAAACAGTGTGATATCTCGCGTCAGCTTAGTCGATGCGCTCACTGAGGAAATAATCTGATCCCTCATGATTTCACCAGCATTGAATATTCCACCTAACACCGGCATCTCGCTAATATTGGCTAACACTGATGAACAGCTAAAGGCAAAAATCACATAAATGGACTGGGTTATTCGCCACTTGATAACGCTAATCAAACTATTCATATACCTGTCAATTTCCAATAACTTAAGATAAACCAATATGACTAAACAATGAATTAAAGGCTTATTTTATATTTATTTAGATTACCTTGATAACCAATGGCTCTAAGCACTAAAAAAACGCTATGTAAACTAGATTAATCTTGCCCTATTGATAACAAGAGCTCAATAGGAGTCACTCATTTACCTTTCAAATTCATCCGCACTTGTTTAATCTAATCCACAATAAGATATTGGAATGAATGATATGAAAGAAGCTGTCCCTCTGCCACTATTAATTGCTGGTCCAATACTCCGCCATTGCGATCGCGATAACTTCACCCTATGGTTTATTACTAGCAAGTCAATGGAATCACTGACACTGACACTGACCCACTCTTTAGACGATAATAAAAATATTCCTCCCCTCTTCAATAACCCATTGCTGACAGAACAGCTAAATAGCATAAAATTAGGTCAACATGCTTATCAACATATCGTGCAACTCAAACAAACTGAACTGCTACCCGTAGAGGTAGCGGTAAACTATACACTTGAAGATAAGCTGCATGGGCTTATTTTCAAAGAAGTGGTCGGTCTTCAATATGGTGAACAACTCACACCAAATTTTGTGATTAAACCACAAATAGACCATATGCTACACGGCTCATGCCGCCATGCACATCACCACAGTGGTGATGCTTTAGTGGCCGCTGACACTTTACTGGCACAAGATCTTAGCCAACAAGCTAGGCCTGCTCTTTTGATGCTCAGCGGCGATCAAGTTTATATCGATGATGTGGCTGGACCTATGCTGTTTGCTGTCGGTGAGGTGATAGCAATGCTAGGTTTGCCTCAGGAAAAATTCCCTGATGCTCAACTATCAGGCAGTGACTCAATAAGCTACCACCCTGCGGCTATGTACCAAAGGCATAAAAACTTACTCCCACAAACAAATTACTCGGCAAGGACAGCCTTAGGTCGCTGGTATCGAAATCATCCTATTTTTACTTCTTCTCTTGCCGAAAACCATCTGGTCAGTTTAAGTGAGGTTATCGCATTTTATCTACTAACTTGGTCACCGGAACTGTGGGAGCGTATCACGATCCCAAAAGATGTCGTTGGTTTATCCGCTGCCAATACTGCCAGATGGCAAAGTGAATGGCGCAACCTACTCGAATTTAAAGCAGGCCTCAAGCAAGTCAGGCGGCTCATGGCGCATCTACCTACTTATATGATTTTTGATGATCATGATGTCACTGATGACTGGAACCTCACCGCTAAATGGGAAGAGGCTGCCTATGGACATGCATTTTCAAAACGCATTATTGGTAATGCTCTGATAGGTTACACCTTGTTTCAGGGACTAGGTAATGCACCCGATAAATTTAAAGCTGAGATAACCCCTCGTCTTACCGCCTTCTTTAATCAACCTAATGAAGGCAGCCATAATCAGCTTATTGATATCTTGCTACAATTCACACATTGGCATTATAGCCTGAATACCAACCCTAAAATGGTTGTTCTTGATACCCGAACGCACCGTTGGCGCAGCGAAGCAAATCTAGCTAAGCCATCAGGCTTAATGGATTGGGAAGCGTTGATGGAGTTTCAACATGAACTCGTGGGACAAGATAAAGTCATTATCGTCTCAGCAGCTCCTATGTTTGGGGTTAAATTTATCGAAACCATACAGAAGATCGCGACGTTACTCGGTGCTTCATTGTTAGTCGATGCAGAAAACTGGATGGCTCACCCAGGTACTGCCAACACGTTAATGCGTATTTTTCAACATCGACAAACGCCAGAACAATTTGTGATTTTATCGGGTGATGTACATTACTCATTTGCTTACGATATCCGTATACGTTTTCGTAAAGGAGGACCTAAAATTTACCAGATAACCTGTAGTGGGATTAAAAACCAGTTCCCCGAAAAATTGCTGCCGCTATTAGATAAAATCAATGGTTGGTTATACGGACGCTTTTCCCCACTTAACTTTTTCACTAAACGTAAACGGATGTCGATACGAGGACGTCGACCCAATGACGCCCGTAGTCAACGATTATTCAATAAAAGTGGCATCGGCATGGTTCGCTTTGCTAGCAATGGAGCGCCAACAAAAATAGCCGTACTTCACGCTGATATGAGCCAAACCGATTTCAAGCTGCCAAGCCATAATAAACATGGGGCTAAATCTCCAAAAGACAAAAATGATTAACGACATTAAAAAGTGTCCTCATATTGGCTAAGGTGGCTAATTGATGCCCTTAAGAGCAAATCGCTTCACACTCAAGATCAATGAGCTTGCCGCTGATAGGATCGGTAAAATGTAGTCGTCTGGCAAGCAGCCTTAGTGGCTTGTTATAATCATCTTGAGCTTTAGCTTGTAGCTGTGGATAACATTTATCATTTAAAATCGGCATGCCCAAACTTTGCATATGCACCCTAAGCTGGTGGGTACGCCCTGTGATGGGTGATAAATTAAATACACCAACCTCGCCTCTTACCTCGATAAGGGATATTTCGGAATGGGTATTCGCTTCCCCTTCAATCACTTTCATGGTAAATGACGGTTCACCTTTTACTATCCGATTCTTTACAGTCCAATGAAGCGGCAGTGCTAACTGCCCACTTTTATTATTCGCTAACAATTCAGGAGTTAATTTGGCTAACGCTTGGTATTCTTTACAGATCAATCCATGTTTAAATAAATCATGATATTGCTGACGATGCTCAGGGTAAAGACACAGTAATATCAGTCCAGCTGTCGCCCTATCAAGCCTGTGAGCGGGCACGATTGTTTCTATCCCTAATTTGGCTCTCAATCGGTTAACTAAACATTCATTAATCACATTGCCACTTGGATGTAACGCAAGAAAATGAGGTTTAAAAGCAACGATGATTCTCTCATCTGTATAAATAATTTTCTCATCAAAAGGTACATTTGGCTCACTCGCCACTTCTCGATAATAATACACCCTGACTCTTGGCCTATAAAGAGTATCGAGTTCAATTAAAGTACCATCTTGCCAATGTACCTTGCCATCACTCACTCTTGCCTCCCACACATCGGCACCAATCTGTCCAAAGTGCTCAACCAGAAAACTCAGTACCGTCGGTTTATCGGTAACATTTTCAGGAAGGACGACGTAAGACGCTTGCTTTGCAAGAACTGAAGAAAACATAATGTTCAAATAACGCAGAGATTAAAGAATTGCATCTTAACAGAAAGAGTCACTTGAAATGAATAAAGCTAACATCGGTTAACTCGCATGGGATTTAATTAACTCGAGAACAAACTCCATAGTTTGATGGCAATCTGGCTTATTCATCAACGTTAATTTATCTTTATTATAAAGAGGTAGTACTTCCAACCAACGCTGACTGACCCAAGAAGCATCGTCAAGATAAATATGTGAATAGAGTCCAAAAAGATCAGGGTTAACTTCATAAAACTGCTCTAATGCGGCACTTATCAAAGCAAACTCGCCTAAAATGGGCTCTTCACGCCAATTGCAAGCTGGTAACGTTCTCGCCATCCAAATACCATTTTTCTCTCGAGCAGCCGATAACACCTTCACCCTCTGCTTGCCTTCTAGCACTATACTCAAACAGTCATCATCGAGTTGATTGAAATCTATAATCTCACATTGAGTAATGCTGGGATAACAAGGAGGGTGACTATTGGCTTTTAACATGCCAAAAGCCAAAGGATAAGTGCCTTTACATACATCGGCAACCATCTTCAAATGACCAGGGTTAATTATTTTTACCTCAATTCTTCCACCAGGTAACAACAAGGCATCCCGCGTAATCAACGCCATTTCTTGTGTTTTCATAGTAACATCCTCCCCTTTAGGGTAGGTAACCGCTATTAATTACTCGCCTGAGCAGATAAAAAACAATCATATTAAATTGTAGCAGTTTAAAAATTTCCTGCTTTAACACATAAGTTGATATCATGCACAAGAGTACATATTCTTTAAATTCGGCAGTGATACGCTTTATGCACTGACCTAACTGGTACATTTGAAATAGCGTCATTAAGCGGTATCAGTTCATCTTGGTTAACGGTAAACTTACTCAATTTCCTATCAGTAATTGAGTCGTCCATAATGATCCTTGATACCTTAGCTAACAAAGATGCTTATTTACATCTAGCCCCTAGAATAACGCAAGCATTAACCCATCTAGCAGAGACTGATTTCACTCAAGTTGCGGTGGGCAGATATGAGCTTGATGGCAAAAATCTCTTTGTCATCGTTAACGATTATGAAACCAAAGCAAGAGAATTAGAGCCTTTTGAAGTCCACCAAGAATATATCGACGTACAATATGTTGTCAGTGGCGAAGAAGAATTTGGTTACCTACCACGAGCAAATCAGACACCATCACGCCCCTATTTTGCTCAACATGACTATGCAGAATTTGATTATAATAGCAATAAATCTGATGCCGCTTTTATTCCTTTTAAAGCAGGAATGTTTGCCATTTTTTTCCCTCAAGATATGCATATGCCAGGCACTAATCCGACCCCGACCAAAGTGCGAAAAGTAGTCATAAAAGTAAAAATATAGTCCCCCTCATGGACACATTGAGGGTGAACCACATCCTCAAATAAAACGTTAGCCACATACAGAATTAACAGCATTGGTAATCTTCATCAGTGCTTTGATTTATCATAGACTTAAAAAAATAACACGCCCAACAATCCCTTTATGTGCAATGAGCCATATTCGCTCAGTATAAAAACTGATCTTGATCATTCATTCAGAGATGCTACTATAACTTAATGTAATTACTTATACCCTTAAGTTATATAGGGTGAATAATGATAATGTGAGTACTTTATGAGCCAAATAGCTAACTTAGATCAGATCTACCTCGATGCAAACGCAACAACTCCAGTACTTCCACAAGCTGCACAAGCCGCTATGGATGCCATGCAAAACCTCTTTGGTAATCCTAGTAGTAGTCACATTACCGGCTTAAAAGCAAAAAATTTAATGGAGCAAACACGCCAACGGGCTAAAGCATTACTCGGCGCAGAAAATGGCAAGCTCATCTTCACAAGTGGGGCAACAGAAGGTATTCAAACCGGGATCTGGTCTGGGCTCATCAAAGCAAAAAGCCAACTTAAAGAAGGTAAAAAATACTGTATTTTATATGGAGCAACTGAACACAAAGCCGTGCCCAACTCCTTAGCTCACTGGAATGAAATATTAGGCATTAATGCTGAAATCAAAGCTATTCCCGTTAACCAGTTTGGCGACTTGGATCTCGAGTTTATCAAAAATGAAGTCGATAACGCCTTAATGATTTGCACCATGGCTGTGAATAATGAAACCGGCGTATATCAAGACTTAAAAAAACTTGAGCATTGTATCCGTGATAATAATCCTGACGTTTACTGGTTAGTTGATTGCGTGCAAGCGTTGGGGAAACGATCTCTTAACCTTGCTAAAACCAGTATTGATTATGCCCCATTCAGTGGCCATAAACTCTATGCTCCTAAAGGAATTGGGTTTATTTATATTCGAGAAACAGCTCCTTTTACTCCCTTTATCGCAGGTGGTGGTCAGGAGGGAGGCCTACGTTCAGGGACAGAAAATCTACCGGGTCTTGCTGCACTTAATGTCATTTTCGGCATGCTGCTCAACAAAGATAATTCCAGCTTTTGCAGTGTAGAAGTACTCGAACATTATCGTCAACAGCTAACCAAGAGCCTCACTCAAGCTTTTCCGAGTATCGTATTTAACCACAGCTACAAAAATAGTGTCCCAACCACGCTTAACTTTGCAGTACCTGGGTTTAGCAGTAAAGAAATCATGGATCTATTCGATGCGGCCAATATTCGTGTCAGCTCAGGATCAGCATGCAGCTCTAAAGTCACCCGCAGCTTTGTATTGGATGCGATGGGCTTACCCGCTTGGCAAAGTGAGTCTGCTATTCGTCTCTCCTTTGGGCCAGCGATGACACAAATTGAAGTTGACATCGCTTGCCAACGTATTCTATCGGCAGCAAATGCGCTATCAAATAGCTGCTTAATGTTAGATGACTCTAAAATCGACCAAGATAGAGCACCATTGGACGGACTGGTTCAGTTAAGATCAGGTTCAAGCTGCACTTGGATCTATGCCGATAAGGAAAGTAAGCAAGCCTTAGTCATAGACCCACTCCCAGAACTTGAGAAACGCATCGATACCTTACTGCAATGCCAACAACTCACTCCTGTTGCCATTTTGGATACTCATGGTCATGCTGATCATGTTTCGGGACGTGTTGCGTTAGCACAAAAGTATCTCAGCTCACAAAAAACCAATGAACTAGGCTGGCCTACTAATGCCACAGAACTGCAGATAGGTAATGAAAAGTTTAATGCCTTGACACTAGGAAAGCTGACATTAGTGAAAGTCGCAACCCCTGGGCATACTGATGACAGCATGAGCTTATTACTCACATCAGATACCAATAATCTCACCACAAGTACACGCTATGCTTTTTGTGGTGACACAATATTAATGGGCAGTCTAGGAAGAACCAACTTTTCCTCGAGCAGTGCTATTGGGATGTATCACAGTTTAAAACAGATAAACCGACTCATAGGTCAACAGACTCTTTTATGCGCTAGTCATGATTATAATAACGAGTTTACCACCAGCCTATCAGCTGAACGAATACGTAACCCTCTACTTCAAGCCGTCCTATCAGACACGATTGATGAGTCACAATTTTTAGAAAAGAAAACCGATTTAGATTCGAGTCTACAAGATGAAGTCGGGACAGAAATCCTATGTGGGGCTTATAGTGGCGAGTGTGATAAAGCAAAAATAAAGGAATACACCAGTGAAAGCCTCAGACAACGGCTTGCTGTTTCTCCTAATGTTAACATCATCGATATTCGTGAGGCCTATGAATATGCACTCCAACATACACTAGATACAACCAGTGAGCACAGTGGCACAGACAGCGGCTTGAATAGAGGGGTGAATATTCCTATGACACGTCTAGTGCAATTTATTCAGGAACACCAAGCCGATAAAGAATCTGAATGGGTACTGGTTTGTCGCAGTGGAAGCCGCTCTATGGTAGCAGCTCAAGCTATGCATAGGTTAGGGTTTGTCAATGTCGCCCACCTTAAAGGCGGTTACGCACTAAGTAGCTAACAACTGATCGAATCCTCATAATAGAGTGAGGCATAATTCAGGCTTTGCCTTTTTGGGTTTAGGCTTAGTATCGACATCAGTATTTTTCGCATGTGTAGGCGCAGCCATCTGCGCCCTCCACCAACTCAGATCATCGCAGCCATCCCCCTTTGGTGGCTGAACTTGATCCTGACAATATATATCGCCATCAGGACAGTTAAGTCTGACATGCATATGAGATGAATGCCCCCACCAAGGACGCACTTTCTGCAACCAATTTTTATTTTGAGTCGCTTGCTCACAAAGGTGCTGTTTTATTGCTGGATGCACAAAAATACGAGCCACTCTGCTATCTGAAACGACCATTTTAATCATCTTTACGTGGACAGATGACCAGTTTTCATTAACCTTAAATCCATTATGATCAACAACGTCAAGTTTTTGCGGTCTTTCCCTCCATTGACTCGACAAAGGTCCACTTACTTGCCGTAACCAAATATCAACATCAAGTCCTATCTGGTGACTGGTGTGCCCAGAGATAAAGTCCCCCCTCTAGGCATCGACATGTCGCCTATTAATATGTCATCAACCCCCGCTCTTTTCAGATTGGTGGCATAATCTTCAATAAACTGCACTAGTGCTTTATGGCCATAAAAACGGTTCAAAGAAGTACGTATAACCTGATAACCCTCACCAGAACCAGCCAATGGTACAGCTCCAAATAAGCAACCATTAGTATAAGTTCCTATTGAACTGGATTTTCCATCGAAAGGCTCATTGATTAATACCCACGGATTAGCTAACCCATGATGACAAGCAAACAATAAATACACACAACCAATAAAGGATGAATAATTAACCATGCTACACTCAACATTAATGTCATGAACTGTTACCAAGCTATGCCTTTCTTCTCTCCAAGTCTAAAAAGCGTTAAAATATTAAGGCTAGATATCTACTCAGCTCATGTTTAACGGTAACGTTGAAGTTAGTATTCACTTACTTTTTAATACTAATGTTAACCAATCACTTTCACCTTCAAACAACAGTGATTGCAACGCTCCTTTACCTTCAACATTAACTAAATTAACTTGTGAGGGCCAAAGATCCCTAAGTGCACCATTTGAAACTTGTATGCCTTCAATGGCCTTTGGTATCGTCACTTCTTGGTAAACCCAAAAATATCGGCCATCAATCTCACTGCCGACAGATGATAATGCTATATCCTTACCCTTTAAGTCTTTAACCGAAAACTGCCCCTCAACATAATGAATAAACGTCGTTTGTGTTAGCTTATCACTCACAATATTAGCACTAGGTGAAAATAAATCTTTAACTGCATGTTCAGCGTCATGAAGGTAAAATTTATGTGTTACCTCGAGCAAACCACTACGATTGTTAAAAAGAAGCGTTGTCACAGCTAACTTTTGCTGATGAGCAAACGCTGAAGCGACGCTCATCAGTAATAACCAAAACACTCCAATATAAAGTACGGCAAGTTTTAGCTTACTCATGCTCATTTGCCCTCAACCTTTAACATAGTATCCTCGTCCTCAGGCTTATTAAGCTCAGTTTTAATATCCTGCATAATATCTCGCTTAATTTTAAGTTGGCTCTTTTCTTCCTTATAAGCTTCGATACGCGATGGAATAATACGCCTCGGATAATAGTTATTTTCAATATCAACATCCGCAGTCTGCCAACTCGGATCGATGACCACCTCTTTAAGTAATTTATCTGTCACCACTAAACGATTCACATGCTGAGGACTACGACGCCAAATCTCCGCAGGAATATTCAACTTCTCTACCGAACCATCTTCAAAGGTCATATGCAATAAAATGGGCATAACCAACCCACCCACATTGGAAAACTCTAATACATAATAATGTTTATTTTCAGCCACAGCGCGCGCTATCACATCACGCTCCCAAGGCTTTAAATCCTGTAATATTTCAGCTCGTTCGTTCCGCTCTTTATTCGTTACGGTAAACTCATCATTTTCATCATAGAAATCAACAATATCAGGATTAAGCTCACGCCAAGACTTAATCGATTCTTGCTTATTCCGCGTCATTGACATTGATTCTGGTTTATCAGACTCACGCTGCCGTTCATGCTTAAAATCGATATCAGGATCTTGGCTGGTTATCGAAAGTTTATAAATACGATCCACTGAAATATCGACATGATCTGTACTGTAAAACCAGCCACGCCAAAACCAATCTAGATCTACCCCAGACGCTTCCTCCATAGTACGAAAAAAATCTGATGGCGTCGGACGTTTATACTTCCAGCGAGTGGCATATTCCTTAAAAGCGAAGTCAAACAATTCACGTCCCAATACCACTTCACGTAATATATTCAGTGCAGCAGCAGGCTTGGTATAAGCATTAGGGCCAAATTTAAGAATGCTATCTGATTGTGTCATAATGGGCACTTGAATCGTCGATTTCATGTATTCGACAATATCTCTAGGTTCACTAGCCCATGATGATTCAGCATCCCATTCGCGCTCAGCTAACGTTTCTAAGAAACTATTTAACCCCTCATCCATCCAGCTCCATTGACGTTCATCAGAGTTGACGATCATAGGAAAGTAGATATGACCAATCTCATGGATCACCACCCCGATTAAAAACCGCTTTTCAGACAAGGTATAGGTTCGACTGCCATCTTCTTGGAGTTCGGTACGTGGGCCATTAAAGGTGATCATCGGATATTCCATGCCACCAACAGGACCATTAACCGATTGAGCAACAGGATAAGGATAATCGAATGAATATTTTGAGTAGACCTTCATCGTATGAATAATGGTTTCGGTAGAATACTTTTCCCACAGTTCTCCGCCTTCTTTGGGGTAAAAAGACATTGCCATGACTAACGGTTGCTGACTTCCTTCTTGATGGTATCCTTTAGCATCCCAGATAAACTTACGTGATGATGACCAAGCAAAATCACGAACATTGTTGGCCTTGAAATGCCAAATCTGACGTTTTTCAGTGCCCGTTTTTTCATTTTCTAACGCTTCATCTGCTGTGACAATGAACACTGGGTGTTGACTATTTTTAGCCTCTGAAAACCTTTGCTGCTGTTGTTTGGTCAGGACCTTATCCGCATTGATTAACGCGCCAGTAGACGCAACAATGTGATCTGCTGGCACGTCAATTTCAACATCATAATCACCAAACTCTACAGTAAACTCACCAGTGCCTAAAAAAGCTTTATTCGTCCATGCTTCGTAGTCAGTATAAGCATGTAAGCGTGGAAACCATTGAGCTAACTGAAAAATATCGTTACCACCGTCACGCTTATCTTCACTGAAATGCTCGTAGCCTGCACGACCTCCGACAGATTTTTGGTCGGTAATATTGTATTGGTAATCCAAATTAAAACTGATATTTTGACCCGCTTTCAATGGCTTGAATAAGTCAATGCGCATGTTGGTGCCAACCACAGTATAATGCAAGGGTTTTCCTTTATATGTAATTGACGCTATTTGATAACCGACCTCAGTATCAGCCAAAAACTGTTGCTTACGTAAAGTCTGCAATCCAATTTTCACCGGTTTACCATTTGTGCTCTCTCGCAGTTCTTTGGAAGTAGAGAAAGTTTGAGTACGACTTGAAATTGAATCATTATTATAAATATTTTGATCTAACTGTAGCCAAAGGTACTTAAGAGTATCTGGTGAATTATTTTGATAAGTGATCTGTAATTGAGCTGACAAGCTACGCTTATCTTCATCGAGTTGTGCCTTAATCTTATAATCGACTTGCTGCTGCCAATATTGATGTCCTGGCTCTCCTGCTGCATTGCGGTAAACGTTAGCAGTAGGTAAATCTTCATCTAGCTGCCTGAATTTATCTTCATAATCTCCCTTAGATTGCTTAATGGCATTCGCATAAGAAACATGACTTGCCAGCAAAATAAAAAAATTAAAAACAATTAACCACAAAAAATTAAAACTAATTATTTTCAAATTACATCCCTATTTTATTCTTATTCATTTTTAAATACACAATATACTATTTAGCTATATAAAGCAGGAGGAAAATTCATACCTTAATGACAACTCAAGATAAAAGGCCATCGAAAAATCGATGGCCTCAATAAAGCGTGAATACGCTTAGCGAAATGTAAGCTTAGTTAGCTGTTAAAATGTCACCACTTCAACATCAGAACAACGGTCATTAGCATCACATACTTTGTAACTGAAGTTGGTTCCGTCAGCATCTCTAAACCTATCAGTAAAGCGACTCTTAGAAGTTGTACCTACCTCAACACCATCACGCAATACAGTGAAAGCGCCTGTACCTTCCCAGTCAAGTCTAACGCGTATACTTCCGCGGCGAGACTTATGAGTGGATTTCACCACTAAATCAAAATCAGCAACATCATCAACTGTCACATTGAAGGTCTGCATCGCTACTGTTCTAGCACCATCATTATCCGCGACAGTTAAACTCACATTGTAAATCCCAGAAGCGGTATACTCGTGAACAATATTTTCACCACTTGCTGATGCACCATCACCGAAATCCCAGCTCCAATCAACAACACTACCATCGCTATCTGTACTTGTACTGGTAAAGCTAGCCTGACCTAAATTAAAGCTGGCATCGAAACTTGCGATAGGGGCTTCGTTTGGAGTATCAGTACTTTCATAGCTACCGACCAGTGACACGCCCTCGTAAGCAGAATACCCATGCACCATCACCCAGTAGTTTCCTTCTTGCGCTGTATCAACAGGACAAGACTCATCACCACCACTTTCGTATGGACGACAATCATAAGTCACAAGTGTAGGCGCTTGACCATATCTCACATACAGATCGGCATCTCCAGTACCACCTAACATGGCAAAATTTAATTCTGTTGCATCATTAGGGACTGCTAATTTGTAATATGTTTTACTACCTGTATTACCTGATATATCAGTAACTTCAACCCCATTAGCTAACTCTGTAGCCTCTGGATCTGGTTCAGGCTCTGGTTCAACACACGCTTGAACATCGACAGCTAAGAAAGCAGCTTCGACATCAGCGGTACTATAACCAAGATCAGATGCGGCATTTTTTACCCCACAAGCTCCATCCCAAAAATGACTATTGGCAGTCCAGTAAACTTGGTTAGCAACCACCATCACATGAAACGCTTTACGAGTATCCCACCCGTCGGTATTCGCTAATGTGTAAAACGCCTTGTTAAATACACCAGAGCTATAGTGAACATTAATACCATCATAGTAATCATTCGCACTGCCTATTGAAATCCCATCCTTGGTAGGGTCATCAAGATAGCGTAATGCGCCTTCAGCTTTAAAAATTTCTGCCCCAACTAACCAGTCATTGGTGCCACGCATATAAAATTCAGCAGCTTCTCCTGCCATATCAGAAAAGGCTTCGTTCATCCCCCCCGAACGAGCAGCATAGACTAAGTTAGAGTTTTGCTCTGTAAACCCATGGCTCACCTCGTGAGCTGACACATCTAAGCTCACCAAGGGATAGAAAGTTGTCTCACCATCACCAAATGTCATGGCAGAACCATCCCAAAAGGCATTCTCATAACCATTGCCATAATGAACACGCATAGTCAGCTGAAAAGTCAGTGGTGCAGTGTCATACCATTCGCTATACATGTTATAAATAACATTACCGAAGAAGTGCGCATCATTTAACGGTGAAAAAGCACCATTGATCTCTTTAACTGTATTTCTCGGGCAAACAAATTCAAATGCACTATCAGCACTAGTATCATCAGTAGCATTATTATCAAGATTAACGGTTTTCACGTTAGCCGAATTCATGGTGCAATTAGCCCCATCTTCAGTCACATCTAAATAACCAAAGTCGGTACCATACTCATATTGACCTGTTTTGATATTTCCACCAGGTCCAGTACCTATTTCAGCGTGAGTTAACCCTTCCCAGCGCTTAAGCACTGCCCCTGTTTGAGCATCGACCACTGTAAATGGACGAGTAGGATTGGCACCATATTCAACATATGAAGTGATATAAACTAAGCGAGCCTGATCAACATCATCTTGATATATCCATAGATCAGCTTGCTCATTATGATGCTTAGTCTGAGCTGCCAAGCCATTTTTGACCTTAAATGAAGCAGCGAGAGCTTGTGCTGGTGACAACTTTGCTTTAACAAAGCTATCTGGTTTAGCAATATTATTCAGCATATTACCTTTCAAGCCAGAGAAAACCCCCATCGATGAGACATCAGCACTGATTGAATAACCGAATATAGGTACGCCATGATAATATTGTTGTAGCCGTTTCTTCGTTGTTTTTTTCCCTAATTTTATTTCTTTTGCTACTTTAAAATCACTTCCTTTCTCAAGAGAAATGGCACTGCTAATACTATTACTAGAGCGAATATTTTTTAATTTGGAAACGTCAACACTATTAGCGGCCATCGCTTGAGAGCTTAAGGCTGAAGAAATAGCTAGAAAAACTAATGAGATCTTATTATTTTTCATCATGCTTTATACCCATTAAATTTGAACTTTAGGAAAATGACTGCAAAAAAATAGCAGCTGACTAGGTGACATAGGGTTTAAGCAGACACAACAAAAAATAGTCTGTAAAACTAGAAAACCAAATATCGTTCGCTTCATCTAGGATCAAATAAAACCACTGGAGTTTTTAGATACAATATGAAACAAAGATTAATCCTATAAGTCAAAGTTTGGAGAGGCTATTAGCAAAACGGGCTATCTTTCAGAAAATAAAGGACTAGGAACATAGACTTTTGGGTAGCGTAAAAAAAAACCACCACAACGTATTACACCTTTAAATCACTTTTTTTAAGCAAATAACTCCACATAATGTATAAATACCACACTTATCACTACTGGTGATTAATGTAAAACTTTCATATTTACATCCCAATAATCCGCCAAATATATAATAAGCAGGTAGAAAAGTAACAATATTCACTGTAGTTAATTATTCCTCGGCTCTCGCACATGGGTAAATACGCGATACATCACTCTTGATAATGGCTCATCGACGCCAACATCTTATAACTAAGTCACTTTAGTCATCACTATTGGACGTCGAGCAAGCGACGAAATTCAAAATAAACTATGCTTAATTTACCTAACTGATTAGAGGAGGCCTGATATGAGTAACAGAAAAACTCAGCTAATAAGCTTTGTTTTACTCTTCATAACACTAGACTTCACAGTCTATGCTGCTGACAAGCAAAGTATCAACCTCAGCACGATTGGTGAACCTAACCAAAGTCTTTATGTTACATGGCTACATTTAATTTACACGCATGCATTCGACCGGCTTAATATCGACGTAACATATACCGCCCTGCCCGCCATCCGAGCAAGTAAAATGGCCGATTTAGGCAGAGTCGATGGTGAAGTGGCAAGAGTGGCAGATTACGGTACTGAACACCCCAACTTAGTGCGTATAGAGGAATCGCTCTTTGTGGCCAACATAAGCGCTTTTACTGCTAATCCATCAATCAAAATAAATTCATGGGAAGATATTAACAACAGCAAATATAACATCGAATATTACCGTGGATCCTTACTGGCCCATCAGCGGCTAACCCAGTACGTCAGCCCAGACAGATTAAGTAATTCATCCAGCCCTAGCGAGTCACTGCGTAAATTACTCAGAGGAAGAATTGATATCTATATCGACACAGAACAAGTTCCGATAAGTCTGCTAACAACGCCTGAGTTTGCTAATACTGGCATTAACATGCTCGTCCGCCTAGAAAACATGAACATCCACGGTTACCTCTACAAAACACACAAGGAGCTTGCTGTTAAATTAGCAGACGTGTTTCAAAAAATGAAATCAGAAGGCTTATTTCAAATTTACTTTACCCAAGCAAGAGAGTCCATGGACTCAACAAGTCAGTAGGCCCTATACTGACAATTACGCTCGATTTCTCGCTGATTTTAATCCTAACTTCTATACTCAATACACTTTCCTCTTGTTAGTTTTTAAAAAAATAAATGTTCACAGCACTCAAAAAAATAATTATTATTTTTATTATCAGCCACTTAATTTTAGTGACACACATTGCTGAAGCGCAAAAAATAACCTTTGCTTTTAACGCTGAACCGACTGCTAGCCTGTATGTTAAATGGGGAGAGTTGGTCTATACCGATGCTTTCGCTCGCCTTAATATTGATTTCTCATACATTGTCTTACCTGCGATCAGGGCGAGTCAAATGGCGGATCTCGGTCAAGTGGATGGTGAGGCTGGAAGAGTAGGAGATTATGGTGCAAGACATCCCAATTTAATCCGCATCAATGAACCTCTGGCCAATGGCAGTTTAAGTGCATATACATATGATGCTTCAATCAACATAAATTCTTGGAAAGACCTTGAAAACAGTCAATATAAAGTGGAGTATTATCGCGGCGCTCACCTCGCACATCAACGATTGTCAAAATATGTCAGTGCAGACAGACTCAGCAACTCTTCCACACCTAGTGAATCCTTACGCAAATTAATGCGCCCAAAAATGCGGGGAAGAATAGATATATACGTTGGCATAGAACAATTCACCAACGAAGTCCTCTCCACCCCAGAATTTACCGATATAAAAATGCAAGTACGCTTAGAAGAAATTATATTCTATGGTTATCTGCATAAACGCCATAAAGAACTCGCCGTTAGACTCGCTGAAGTACTCCGCCAAATGAAATCTGAAGGTCGATTCAATGAGCACTACAAACAAGCGCAACAGTTTATCTATACCACAACAAAGTGATCAAGCTGACGACACAATGGTCTACACTTTACATATCTACATTCTTTCTTTTAAAGTCACTTAAGATGAATAGAATATTGCAATTAACGAGTTATATCGTGTTGCTCACCACATTCAGTTTTATGGCACAAGCTATTGATAAAGAAAAAATAACGCTTGCCTTAATAGATGATCCTAACGTTAATCTTTATACCAAATGGCTGCATTTAGTTTATAGCGATGCATTGACTCGCCTTAACATCGACTTTTCTTACGTTGTTATGCCCGCCATTAGATCAAGTAAAATGACTGACATAGGTAAAGTCGATGGGGAAACAGCGAGAGTGGCAACATACGGAACAGCACATCCTAATATGATTCGCATAGAAGAACCCATTTTCACTGCCAACTTAAGCGCTTATAGCAATGATCAATCAATTAAAATTAATGCCTGGAAAGATATCCAAAACAGTCAATACACAGTCGAGTATTACCGGGGAATATACCTGACACATAAGAGATTAACTGGATATATAAGTTCAGATAGATTAACCAACTCTTCCACTCCTTCAGAGTCATTACATAAATTAATTCGTCCCAAGAACCGAGGGAAAATAGACCTTTATATTGGCGTAGAGCAGTTTACCACTGAACTATTAACTAGACCTGAATTTATCGGCAGTAATATCCAGATGATAGCCCACTTAGAAAATATCTCTTTCTATGGTTATCTACACCAACGCCATCATGATCTAGCGATTAAATTAGCAGAGGTATTTCGCCAAATGAAATCCGAAGGTCTATTGCAAACTTATTTCAAGCAAGCAAGGCAGTTTATTCGCAGTCAGCAAAATAATCTACACCCCAAATAGTCTACACTTTCCTTAAATATCATTTTTTGAGTCCACAAGATGCATCGAATATCGCCAGCAGTTGGATTAGCCTTGCTCTTATGCTCACTCAGCCTCATTGTACAGGCAACAGATAGAAAAAAAATCACCCTGGCTTTTTTCGCCGATCCTAATACCAATTTTTATATGAAATGGGGCCAACTTATTTATGCCGATGCTTTTAATCAGCTTAATATCGATTTCTCATACACAGTACTCCCCTATGCTAGAGCAAGTAAAATGCTCGCTTTGGGTAAAATTGATGGTGAGAGTGCAAGATCAATCACTTATGGAACTGAACACCCAAACTTAGTACGAATAGAAGAGCCTATCGTCATCACGCATTTAAGTGCATTTGCTTATGATCCTTCAATCAAGATCAATTCTTGGGAAGATATTCAAAACAGCCAGTACAAAGTCGAATATTATCGTGGTTCATACCTCGCGAGCTTACGACTGTCTCAATATGTTAAACCTGATAGATTGAGTGATTCGTCGAGCCCAATAGAGTCACTACGAAAATTACTGCGAGGGAGAATCGATATCTATATTGAAATGGAAGAAAATGTCAGTCCGGTGTTGATCATGCCTGAATTTACCAACACTCACATTCAAAAGCTCACTCGCTTAGAACAAGTCATTAGCTATGGATACTTACACCAGCGCCACAACGAATTAGCACCTAAATTAGCAGAGGTGTTGCGTCAAATGAAGTCAGACGGTAAATTTGACACTTACTTAACCCTAGCAAGGCAGTTCATCGATACACAAACAAAGTAAGCCCGAACAAGCATGGTCTACACTCTATTTATGTTAAAATTTTAAATTTTGAGCTTGAAAAAATGCATCGAATATTGAAAGTAATCATCGCTATCACGCTGTTCATTAGTTTCAGTGCCACATCTCAAGCAACGGAGAAAAAGCATATTACTTTTGCTTTTTATACAGACCCTAACACTAACCTCTATGGTAAATGGGCTGATCTTATTTATACTGATGCTTTTTCTCGCCTAGGTATTGATTTTTCATATGTGGTCCTTCCTGCGATTAGGGCCAGTAAAATGGCTGATTTAGGTAGAGTCGATGGAGAAGGAGGAAGAATTGGCACTTATGTAGAACAACACCCAAATTTGATCCGTATCGACGAACCTATTGTGGACGGAAGTTTAAGTGCATATGCTCACAACCCAGCAATAAAAATACAGTCCTGGCAAGATATTCAGAACAGTCAATACAAGGTAGAGTACTATCGCGGTATGGCACTTGCTCATCAACTACTGCCTAAATATGTCCCCCAAGATAGGCTGACCAATTCCTCCACTCCCGGTGAGTCATTGCGAAAAATGCTTCGAGATAGAATTGATATTTATATTGATTCAAACCTACTGACTCGCGAATTATTGCAGACTCCCGAATTTATCGATAAAAATATTAAGATGATCGCCATTTTAGAGACAACCTCAACGTATGGTTACCTACATAAACGCCACAGTGAACTGGCGATTAAATTAGCCGACGTTTTTCGTCAAATGAAATCTGAAGGTAAGTTCAAGGATTATTTCCAGCAAGCGAAACTGGCTACTGAAGTAAAAGACACACAACCTTAGCCATCACATGCTGACGGCTTATCGCAATAAACTTAGCACAATATCAACTATACTCAACTGAACTTAGCTTGCTAACCTTTTAAGTATGATGATAATGCATCAAACACTAAAAAATACTGTGTATCTACTCCTTACCATCTCAAGTTTCATGGTGCATACTTCTGAAAGACAACAAATCACCTTCGCTTTTTTCAACGATCCAAACTCTAATCTTTATGCAAAATGGATAACGTTAGTTTATACCGATGCATTTTCTCAGCTTGATATCGACTTTGCCTATTCTGTCATGCCGGCACTCAGAGCCAGTAACATGGTTGATTTAGGTAAAGTCGATGGCGAACCAATTAGAGTCGCAAACTATGCTACTAAACACCCTAATTTAGTTCGTATAGAAGAACCTCTCATCACTGCTAATCTAAGCGTATTTACTTATGACCCATCAATCGTCATACATTCTTGGAAAGACCTACAAAATAGCCAATATAATGTCGAATACTATCGTGGTATGTCTCTTGCTCACCAAAGGCTCTCTCAATATATCAAACCAAATAGACTCAGTGATTCATCTAGCCCTGCCCAGTCATTACGTAAATTACTTCGAGGTAGAATTGATGTTTATATCGATACAGATTTACTCACCAAAGAACTATTAGCTAGCCCAGAATTTTCCAATAGTCATATCCAAATGGTTGCGAAACTGGAAGCGTTTTCTTCCTATGGTTACCTGCATCAACGTCATACAGAACTTGCTATTCAATTAGCTGGTGTGCTTCGCCAAATGAAATCAGAAAATAAATTGAATGCTTATTTCAAACAAGCCAAACAATCCATAAAGTTACAAGGTACACAACCTTAATCTCACCATTTACCCTATCCTATCAATTGAAATGTACTTATTACTGTGTCAGCTATACTCAATTGACCTTACTCTGTTATTTTTAAATATCAAAAATGCATCAAACACTAAAAAATACTGTGTATCTACTCCTTACCATCTCAAGTTTCATGGTGCACACTTCTGAAAGGCAGCATATTACGCTCGCATTTTACGCCGATCCTAACACCAACAGCGAGGTGAAATGGGGGGAATTGATTTATACCGAAGCCTTTTCCCGCCTTAATGTTGATTTTTCATACATCGTACTCCCAGCTATCAGGGCAAGTAGAATGGCAGATTTAGGTAAAATTGACGGGGAAGCTGGAAGAGCGGCTAATTACGGTACAATGCACCCTAATTTAGTTCGTATCAATGAACCCCTTATTAGCGGAAAATTAAGCGCTTTTACTTATGATCCTTTAATCGATATACACTCTTGGGAAGATATTCAAAACAGCCAATACACCGTTGAATATTATCGTGGTACGTACCTTGCTCAGCAACGGCTGTCACAATACGTCAACTCAGACAGAGTCAGCAATTCTTCCACACCGAACGAATCCTTATACACACTAATGCGCCCTAAATGGGGAGGAAGAATAGATATCTATATTGGTATAGATACATTCACCAATGACATATTAGCCACTCCTGAATTTAGCGACACTAATATTCGAATGCAAGCCCAATTAGAAGAAATCACCTTTTATGGTTACCTGTACAAAAGTCACTCCGATCTCGCAGAGAAGCTGGCCAAGGTATTCCGCCAAATGAAAGCAGAAGGAATATTTGAAAGTTATTATCAGCAAGCAACACTATTTATCAACTCGAAAAGAATACCGTAACGGCTTTATTCCTTTACACAATCATTAATAGCCTAACTGGACAACCAAAATACACTCTTACCATCTCGGTATGTCCTACACTCTATTTATCAACACATTTTCTCTTTTGAGCGATCTATAATGTATCGAGTATTACAACGAATTAGCATGATTATTTGGATTACCACCTTAAGTTTCATGGCTCAAACAGTAGAAAGACAGCAGCTTAGCTTCACTTTTTATGCCGAACCAAACACCAATGTTTATTTAAAATGGGTGGAGCTGATTTACACCGACGCCTTTAACCGCCTCAACATCGATTTTTCTTATACTATAATGCCTTCAATCAGGGCAAGCAGAATGTCGGATCTAGGTAAGGTGGATGGTGAAATAGCAAGAGATGCAAATTACGGTACCAAGCATCCCAACTTAGTCCGGATCAATGAGTCTATCGCCAGTGGAAGTTTAAGCGCATTCGCTTATAATCCATTAGTCAACATACGCTCTTGGAACGATATCTATAACAGCCAGTATAAAGTGGAATATTATCGCGGCTCATTTCTTGCTCATCAACGACTCTCCAAACATATTAGCCCTGATAGATTAAGTACTTCGTCAACACCTGAACAATCTTTACGTAAATTAATCCGCGCTAGAATAGACATTTATGTTGGCCCAACAAAAATAACTAACCAGCAAGCAGCCACTGCCGAATTTGCTAACGAGCACCTACAACGGCTCACCACGCTAGAAGAGCATATTCACTATGGCTATTTACACCAACGCCACAGTGAGCTTGCCATTACATTAGCCGAGGTATTTCGTCAAATGAAAGCAGAGGGAACGTTCGATGCTTATTTTAGTCAAGCTCAGACACTTATCGACTCACAAACCACAACACCTTAATCTACAAACCTTATACGCTGATAGAGCAAATCAGCGAGTCACACTCTAATTGAAAAACACCAAAAGCACATTTTCACCTATACTTAGTCAACAATTCCAAATGACGTTATCCTATAGAAATGCATCGAAATTTGAAAAGGATCGGTTTCATCATACTTGCCTTGCTAAGCTCTACGGTGCAGGGAGTTGATAGGCAAAAAATCACTTTTGCCTGCTACCTCGACCCCAACACAAATTTTTACACTAAATGGGGAGAGCTGGTTTACACCGACGCCTTGTCCCGTCTGAATATTGATTTTTCATGCTCCATTATGCCCGCTATTAGAGCAAGTAGAATGGTTGATTTAGGTAAGATTGACGGTGAGATGTCAAGAGTGTCAACTTACGGGGCGAAACACCCTAATCTTATCCGCATAGAAGAACCCCTTGTAATCGATAAATTAAGTGCTTTTGTCTCTAATCCATCAATCAGCATACAATCTTGGAAAGACTTGCAAAATAGCCAGTATAATATTGAATATTATCGCGGTATGGCCTTAGCTCACCAACGACTGACTCAATATATCAATCCAGATAGACTCAGTAATTCATCCAGCCCAGAGCAGTCACTACGTAAATTGCTTCGAGGTCGAATAGATATTTATATTGATTCAAATATGAATCTTTTCAACCTATTAATGACTCCAGAGTTTACCGATAGTAATATCAAGATGATAGCTATTTTAGAAGAATCAACTACCTACGGTTATCTGCACCAACACCACAGAGAACTTGCGGTTAAATTAGCCGTGGTATTTCGCCAAATGAAAGCAGAAGGCTTATTTGATGCTTATTACCAACAAGCAAAAGAATTTGTCGACTCACAAGCAATACCAACAAATATCGTCGACTAAATGTTCATACACAATCAACAATACATTCAGGTATTCGTCATAATTAAAAAGTTACAAAATTATTGTTTGGGGGTGATAGAATCAACACCAATTGAATTCTAAAATACACACAAGGTAAAGTAATGAACCCAATTATTGCCATCTTAAAAGAACACAACATCACTGACACGCAGATTAATGATTTATTCCAAACGTTGACCGAAAACCCATTAATGGCCATGGGTACCATAGGGCAATTAGGGATCCAAGCAGAGAAACTACAACAACTGATGGCGTTAATCATGCAAAACCCCAATTTAATCAAAGAGGCCGTTGTTGAGCTAGGATTAGACTTCTCGAAAGTTGAAGCGGCAAAATCCCAACTACAAAAATAACCTATTCAAGCTCCGTTTATGGCTCAAGTCTCTATTCGTGGGCCTTTTCAATGATCTCCAAAATGATATGTTTACTATCAACATCTTGAATATGTGGCATACATTCTTTCCAAAAAAACGCAGCATCCAGCTGCGCATACTACATCACCTTACTACCAATATCAGGTGCAACGGCAGACTAACGCTCCACACCTGTATTAGGGCCTCTTGCTCAATAAAATCAGTGAAAATTAAACTGTAAATTTAAGGTAGCCATGTATCACCAGCTTGATTGACCTACGTCCAATACAGACAACTAAGCATTTTCTTGCTTGCGATACATCCATCGATAGAGCGTCGGCAGTACCAATAACGTCAAGGCTGTTGAGCTAAACAAGCCGCCGATAATCACCACTGCTAATGGCTGCTGGATCTCACTTCCTACCCCACTGGAGATCAAAATAGGAATGAGACCTAAAGCAGAGGTCAACGCGGTCATTAATACTGGCCGTAGTCGACCAACGGTACCTTCATACACTGAATCATATAGACTTTCACCGGCATTGCTGCCCAATTTTTCCTTCAGCGCCATCTGACGCCTTTGGTTAATCGAATCCACCAAGACCACACCATTGAGCACAGCCACGCCAAATAAAGTAATAAAGCCAATGGAGCTAGGCACAGAAAGATAAGTGCCACTAATAAATAGCGCGACCACACCGCCTATTAGTGCTAAAGGAACATTGGCCATGATAAGGCCAACTTGCTTAATCGAACCAAATGAAAAGAAGAGTAATAAGGCAATTAGCCCGATAGAAATAGGCACAACTAACATCAGTTTTTGCTGAGCTCGTTGTTGGTTTTCATACTGTCCACCCACAACAACCGTGTAACCAGCAGGTAGATCTGCCTCTGGAATGATGGCGTAGATATCCTTCACTACAGAGCCCATATCACGACCGGAAACATTAGCCTGAACCACCACGCGGCGCTGTACATCATCACGACGAATATTCGGTGGTGCCATCTCAACTTCAACGCTCGCCACTTCACCTAAACGTACCTTAGCACCATTGACACCACTCAAGATCAGATCCCTAAGTGCATCAGGAGAACTTCGATATTCCTGCGCTAAGCGAACATTGATATCATACCTGGCGTTACCATCAATAACTTGTCCCGCACTCCCCCCCCCTATACCTTGACTCACCAGACTCATGACTTTATCAACACTGATACCATAACGCGCCAGTAAATCACGTTTAGGTCGAACCACCAGTTGCGCTTCACCACTGACTTGCTCCAGCGACACATCAACCGCACCGGGAATCGCTGATACCAAGTCGCTGAGTTTTTGGCCACTTTTTGACAACACATCAAGATCAGGGCCAAAAATTTTAATCGCCAGTTGCGCCTTCACCCCCGAAAGCAACTCATCAACTCGCGTTGCGATGGGCTGAGAAAAAGTAAACAGCAACCCAGGGAAAACACTTAATTTTTCCTCCATCTTACGCTGTAACTCTATTCTTGTTTCTGCGTGCTCCCACTGTTCAATAGGCTTTAAACCGATATAAATCTCAATATTACTCACGGGCTCAGGATCGCCACCCAGCTCTGGAGCACCTATTCGGCTAAGCGCATAATCAACTTCCGGAAACGCTAACAGTAATTTCTCAAGTTTGGGAGCCACATTGATTGAAGTGCCTAGGCTTGCTGTTGGCGCAAGTGTGACACGTAAATTTATCGTCCCCTCTTCAAGTTCAGGCACGAACTCTGTCCCCAAACGAGGCAGCAAAGCCATACTAAGACCAAACATCACCAAGGCTGCTATTATCACCGTTTTTGGTTTTGCCATCGTCACAGTTAACAAGCGACGATAACCCGCATCAATGGGCTTAAGCACTGGGCTTTCTCTTAGCGTGATCCCACGTTTAAAGAGAAATACCGCTAAGGCAGGTACTGCAATTAACGCCACCACTAAGGCGGATAACATGGCAAGTATGATACTGACGGCCATTGGCTGAAATAACTTACCTTCAACCCCTTCTAAGGCAAACAAAGGAGCAAATACGACAATAATAATTGCTGTAGCAAAAAAGATAGGACTACACACCTCTTTGGCGGCCAACATCACTCGCAAAGCGATACCATCTCCGGCATCTATTTTAGCACCGTCTTCATCGACATGATGTGGGTCTACTTCACCACCCGATCTAGCTCGAGCATCGTTTAAATGGCGTCTATCTGGTTGAGTCAGATGTTTAAAGATATTCTCAACCATCACCACGGAGCCATCCACTAGCATACCAATGGCCACAGCCAGTCCACCAAGTGACATTAAGTTTGCCGACACACCAAAATAAGACATCACCATTAAGGCAAGACAAATAGCAACAGGGATAGATAGCAGCACGAGCAAGGTCGCACGTATATTAACGAGAAACAGTGCCAAAATAACCACAATAAACACAAATGCCATCAACAGCGCATCACGCACAGTGGTAACAGCTTGAGTCACTAGATCAGCCTGATCATAAAACACTTCAAAGGTAACCCCTTCAGGAAGAGCCTGCTCTACTAGCGCCGTTCTTGCATTGATATCATCGATGGTCGCCTTAGTATTGGCCCCCATACGCTTCAAGATAACGCCGGCGACCACTTCACCTAAATGCTGTGGATTACCCGCCTCATCACGACGAGTCATGGTAACCGCGCCAACACGAATTTCGCTGCCATAAGCAACCTTAGCAATATCACCCACTCGAATGGGCGTACCGGAAAATTCTGTTAACGGGATCTGTGCAATCGCCTTTAATCCAGCATCTCCGGTTGGCAACAGACCATAACCACGCACCACTAGCTGCTCTTGGCCCTGCTCCATGAACCAACCGCCTGCATTGCGGTTGTTACTCTCAAGTGCCGTCGTCACCTCTTCCATAGAAAGATCGTAACTAAGCAGTTTATTGGGATCAATTTGCACTTGATATTGGCGAACATCACCACCAAATGAGAGGACTTCTGTCACGCCACCAACAGGCATCATAATCAGCTTTACCAGATAGTCATTAAGACTACGTAGTTCAGCTGAGTCTATACCAGCATCAGGATCAGCACGCAAAATATATTGATAAATCTGCCCCAACCCCGACGTATTAGGACCAATTTCAGGCATACCAATCCCATCAGGGATCATCTCACGCGCTGCCTGTAATTGCTCAAAGACCTGTTGACGAGCAAAATAGATATCTGTTCCTTCGGCAAACACCACCGTCACCATCGACAAGCCTGTACGTGACAATGAACGTACTTCGGTTACCGCAGGCAATGCATACATTGCCGATTCAACGGGGTAGCTAATCAATTTTTCAACTTCTTCGGCCGCCAAACCTTCAGCTTCAGTATTCACCGTCACCTGAACATTGGTGACATCTGGAAATGCATCCAGATTTAATTTCGGTAACATGACCACACTGGCTATCGCGATGACGACTAGGCCTAATGCCACCAATAAACGGTTGCGAATAGCAACCTCAATTAATCTCTGTAACATGAGAGAACCTCTTACTTTTCAAGAATTAGTTGGATGTCATTACTTAGTGGTTATGAATCGCGAAACCAGATTTAGCCTGCTCAGAGGCTAAGAAAAAAGCACCCGACACCACAACCTGACTATCTGGGGCGAGTCCGCGTACTAAATTCATGCCACGCTGACGTTCAACCACTTCAACCTCGACGGCTTCAAACCCATCTTCATCTTGAATAAATACTTGCCAATCACCATCACTGCCACGCGTTAGCGCCGCATCAGGAAGCACTGCTCCCCCGCTAACAGGATCGGATAGGTATAATTCTGCAAATTGCCCCGCATGGATCACATGGCCGAGATTTTCCAAGCTCACTAAAATTTTCTCGGTACGAGTAATACTGTCTAATTCATGAGAACGCCCGATCACCTTAGCCTCTATACTTCTCTCGCCGACCCTAACAAGTGCTGCACTGCCTATACTTATTTTCTCTGATTGAGCTGGAGTGACTTGCGCTTCAACCCACAAATGAGATTCATCGGTTAACTGCATTAAAGGCGTACCCGCTAACACTATTTGCCCTAGCTTGGCAGTATCTTGTTGAACACGACCGTTAATCGGTGCCAATAACTGGTAGCTACCTATCTTTTGAGGATTAGACTCTAACAATATGATCTGTTTTGAGGTCATTTTCATCGCCTCTAAAATCGCACGCTTTAATTCGGCATCAACCTGAGCTTGGAGGCGGCGACTTGCACTCACTGCACTTTTACTCATACGACTCACTCGGCTCCACTCTGCTGAAGCCGTAATATAATCAGCTTGAGCTTGTGCAACAGCCACGCCCCCTAACGTTAATAAAGGTTGACCTTCAGTCACCTCTTGCCCCGGCACCACATGGCGCTGCTCAATTCTCACATCCAGTTGTGGTGCCAGTGTCATTGTTCTATCACGATCCACCACAAGTGTTGCGGTAGCAACGGCCTCTAAACTAAAAGGTTGGGTGGATAGTTTTTCTACTTTGATACCAGCAAGAGACTGCTGCTCATCAGTGAATACCAGCGCATGCGACTCTTCTTCACCGCTGGTATGTTGCTCTTGTTTCACCGTTTGTTCTTCACTTGCATGATCATGACCTTCACCTGCAAATGTAGCCATTGGAGTAGAGATAACCGCAGCTAATGCAATAACTAATCCAAAGCACTTCGCGTTAATCATGGCTTTAGTCATCGCGTTAATGTTACTGACTTTACAACTTGTGTGATGTTTCATATTCTTCAATTCCAATCTAATTAGTGAGCAAGAATGCTGCTGATAGGCCCATTGTTAAAGGTCACTGAAAGCTGAGAGTTTAAGAAAGTCTCTAGCTGTCCGCTTGCCCCCATCCATTCAAGCCAGCTTGAATAGAGCGCCGTCTCTAGTGATAGACCAGCTAAATAGCTACTCGACAAGAGACGCTGGCTCTGCAGGTAATCACTGGTATTAATATCACCCGATTTCCATTGCTGACTTAGAGCCAATGCAGCTTCCTGACCAGAACCCAGCACCAGTTCACGCCAGTCTTGATAGCGCTCAGTTAACCGAGGAAGGCTTAGATTGAATTTTTTTTGCTGTTGAGTGAGTACGCGTTCACTGGTTAAATAACGCTGCTCAGCAATCGCTATCTCCTGACTGGCAACAGCTAAGGTATCGCTGTAGTTATTGCGTATTTGTAATGGGATAGACAAGCCTAAACCAAGTTTATTATCGTCTCCCTCACGCTCTGCATTAAGGCTAATAGTCGGATCTGCTGACGTCTCTGCCTTGACTTGTTCTGCTGTCACTTTCGCTAATAATACGTGTTGATAAGCCCCTCTAAGGGCGGGCAACTCAGGATCTATTTGCTTGGCAATGTTCGGTAGGATAAGGGCATTAAAAAAGCCATTAAAGGGTAAATCACTACTGTTTAATAACATCAACACATTAGCATCAGCCGTAATCGATGCCTGCTCTGCCATGGCATAATCTGACGCCTTACTAGCAACATCAAGCTGAATTAACTGTAACTCTACCGCAGATAAATCCCCCAACTGCATCTGCTGTTGCGCTATTTTTAATTGAATTTTAGCTGAAGAAAACTGCTTTTTTTGAAACACTAAAGCCTTTCTCATCTGTGACTGCTCAACTAAAGCCTGTACTGAATTGGCCAACATTTGACTCCGCTCTAATGCGATGTCAGACAGAAGTATATCAGCTTCCAACTGTGCTTTTCGTGCACCTACACCTCGCTTATCACCCCAATCAATTGCCTGACTGATATTCAATGAATAAGTATCTTCTGATGCTGAAGCGTTTTGATACCCTAAGCCAAGTTCGGGATTATAAACAGCTTGATCAGTTGCGCTGATCTTTAATTGCGCTTGCCTACGCCTAGCTTCTTGAGCTCTAACCTCTGGCAGTGCATTGAAGTCTTTCATTAGAGCTGGTAGCCAGGCACTGAAGTTAGCCTGAACATTTGTTGGCATCTGAGCTGCTGATCTATTTCTATCGGTGTCTTTCGAGTCAACTGCTGTTGCTGCTTGAGCACTGAGCGCTCCATCTGCTATATAAATCAACAGTAAGCAGGCTATTATTGCTTTTTTCATCGTATATCCTTTTCCCAAAAGCCCTCAATGCATACTAAGACCAACGCTTAAATACAAGGCAAAATTAGGATGAAAAGTTCGGTACAATCTTGTGACTAGAGTTTAGTCAACACGGTTCCATTCACTTTTAAATGCTATGAGCGAATACAATATCTCAAATAGCAAAATAGGCGTTATACGATAGGAGGGCGGTAATCGGGGATGGCTTCGGGTGGTAAATACTGATCGATACTGCTGGTCACTTCATCACTATTCGGTATCGAAGGTACCATAGCAGTCATTGACATGGCCGTCACATGGCCACCATGACACTGACAATCAAGACAAAGATCGAAAGTCTTAGTTTCTGTTTTACTGGCTAAGTGATTATGCTGAACTAAGGACTGACTTGTATCTGTACTAAACGATTCAATATTGGTTTGAACATTATTATCACAGCCAAGACATTGCGCTAAGCTGGTTATTTCTGCCGTAAACTCTAAATGAGGATGATTTTCGCTCTTCTCTTCACTATTACCAAGATGCAATTGATGTGCGCCTATATTGGCACCTGCGAACTGCAGTAACACAACGGCGATCAACGATATAGCAATCTTATGAGTGAATTGGCGAAAATAATATTTCAAAAAATACCTTTTAAAAATATGTGTTTATAACAGTCCATAAATCAGACTCGTATTCTATTCAAAAGTTCAATCATGACAAGCATTTCTACAGCTTAACAGTAAAAAATCACCTAAACATAAGATCTTTGTATTCTTTTTTAAAAAAGCCGCCTATTTAAATACACAATGCTTGGCATAATCTGCCGCTTCATTGACAGACCAGTCCCCCTTAGCTTTGTCACTCATCAGCTTACACCATTCGTCATCACCTACTTCTTGAGCACAACCACTTAAACTCATCATAAACACACCAACGATTAAGGCAAAAAGAGCCTTTATTAGCTGGGTAGGTAAAGACAATAACATGCTATTTCCCTTAAACTTAACGCTATCAGTATTGACCCAACGGGTAATATTTATCATTTACGACTTAGATGCTTAAGCTGCTATACTCAAGTGTCGTTTTAATATCAAATAGAATAATCTATCTAATTATATTTCACCACTTAGGCGTTGAGATGACAACCTAACAGTCCCGCGCGCAATTCACTCTACTCATCAGCAAACTAAACATATCAAACACAAGTAAATAAAATTTGATAAGATAACCCTCCCAGAGTTGAAGTAGTTTGCCATGATTAAGATTTCAAATAGTGTTTCCCTTCAAGAAAATGAAATTGAATGGCAATTTATCCGCTCAAGTGGTGCGGGTGGGCAGCACATTAACAAGGTCTCCACCGCCGCTCAGATCATTTTTGATATTAACGCTTCTTCTCTCCCCGATTTTTATAAACAAGCTTTGCTTAAAAAAGCGGATCATCGCATCACTAAAAGCGGTAAAGTCATTATCAAGTGCCAACAAAGCCGCAGCCAAGATTTTAATCGCCAATTAGCCCTTACTCAGTTTATTGAACTCGTGGCCAGTGTCGCCATCGTTCAAAAAAAGCGTGTCGCAACTAAACCCACCAAAGGCAGCCAGCGCCGCCGCGTCGATGTTAAAAAGCAAAAAGGGGCAACTAAAGCCCTGAGACAAAAGAAGTCCGATGACTAAAAAATAAGAGTGACATAATCCTCACTTAATTGTATTAATGAACGATTGATGTTGAGAAGTTGGTAGGAGAAGGAAACTCGCGCTCGAATATCAACATACGACAGAACCCTAAATTCTGTTCTATTTTTTTGACTCGTAAACATCTAGTTTGACTAGAATATTATCCTTTATTAAAGCGTTGAGCTGATTGTTATGCCACATGAAATAACTCATTTTGATACTGAAATGGCGTTGTTGCTCAAATCCCGAATCTAAACGCAGCACCCCAAGGTGTTTCACCCAATTAGGCAGCGTGTTTCCTAACTGGCATTCCTAACCCTATGACTTTATTCATTGCTTTAACACCCGCTAACGCTTCACCTACCTGAGCGTTATAATCCCGAAGACTCAGTTTTGGACTAATTAACTGTTTATATCGATACATCGCTGTTTCTGATAGTGATCTCTGATGATAATCATTATCCTGTTTCCATTGCGCTAATTGGTTAGCCTTGAGTGCTTTTACTGCTTCATTTCTGGGGTGGTCATCCTCCCAATATCCAGCATGACTTCTCGGAGGGATAGTTGGCTTGCATCCTTTGCGCTGAAGTAGTTTATGACATGCCTTAGTGTCATAGGCACCATCAGCTGAGACTTGAGTTATATTTCTTCTTAATGGGTTAAGTAATGTGGGAAATACTTCATTATCGGCAACGTTAACTAAGCTTATTTCAGCTGACACAATTTCATGGGTATTACTATCCACTGCAAGGTGTAGCTTTCGCCAAGTACGGCGTTTTTCTTTACCATGCTTACGCGTTTTCCATTCTCCTTCTCCATAAACTTTCAGACCTGTTGAATCAATCACAACATGTGCAGCAGAGCCACGACTCGGTGCTCGATAGTTGATCTCAACAGTCTTAGCTCTTTTGCTTATACAGCTATAACTTGGTGAAGTCAGTGGCACATCCATAAGTTGAAATACAGAGTTGGTGAATCCTTCAAGTGCTCGTAATGACAAGTTAAAAACGCCTTTCACAACGAGTGCTGTTTCAATAGCAACATCAGAGTAAGTGAACCCTCGACCACGACGCCCGTGGTGTTCACAACAATACCAAGACTTAATTGCTTGCTCATCAATCCAGAAAGTGAGTGAGCCTCGATTAATCAACGCCTTATTGTACTGAGACCAATTGGTTATTTTATGTTTAGATTTTCCCACTTTTCAGCTTCCGTATAGCTATCTTTAGGGATCAGATCACGCTAACGGCAAAAGGTTCCCTCGATTTAGGAAACAAGGCTTACTGAAATACCAAAATGAGTTAACAAAAATAAAAAGTCATATTTTTTAAGGTGTTACTATATTAAACCAGAACTCGAAGTTATCCAGCATGGCAATGAAGTCATCCACGATCGATTTATCACCTTCAATCTTGATAAGTCCATCTTTAACTGCTTTTTCATAGGTGGTTTCACCTAATAAAATTTTATCCATCGTAGTTTTATCCATCCTCATCTTGGCATCAGCGTCAGGGTTTGGTAGTTGACTATAATTCAATACTGAGTTTTTAACCGACAGTGAATACTCACTATTAAGATCGGTAAAGATAATATTGAAACTAAAGTCCTTGCCTTCAGCTTTTTCAGCATTCAGTTTTACACCCCAGTAATCAAACAACATTTCAGGTGTCATCGAACGGATAGTATCAGGCGTAGCCGTTTGCGTACCGCCAATGTTTGGAACGCCATTTCGCAGTTCCCAGGCACCTTGCAAATACACTGAACGCCATGGTCCTGATTCTGATTGATAACCCAATTGCTCTAAAGCATCAGCTAATAGATATTTAGCTGTTTTATTTCTGTCGTTTGCAAATACAACATGCTTCATGACTTCAGCAACCCAGCGATAATCCCCTTTATCAAAAGATTCTTGTGCTTTCTTGATGATTTCTTTTTCTCCGCCCATAAAGTCAACATACCGTTTAGCTGCTTGCTCTGGGGGATAATTGTTTAGATCAGAAGGATTACCATTGTACCAGCCCATATAAAACTGATAAACCGCTCGACTATTGTGACGTAACGTTCCGTAGTAACCACGAGTAGACCAGTTTTGCTCCAATGACTTTGGCAACTCAATCATTTCTGATATTTCTTCGCCGTTATATCCCTGATTCATACGACGAACAGTTTGATCATGGATAAATTTGTAAACATCACGTTGTTTTTCAAAATAGGGAATTATATTTTCATTATCCCATACTGGCCAATGATGGCTTTGAAATTTAACTTGTACTTCATCACCATACCGCTCCATGGTTTCATTTAAGAAACTTGACCATTTTAATGCATCACGAACCTGAGCACCACGTAAGGTTAAAATATTGTGCATGGTATTCGTCGTATTTTCCGCCATCCATAAAGCCTTTAAATCTGGAAACCAGGTATTCATTTCCGCCGGAGCTTCCGTCCCTGGCGTCATTTGAAACTCCATAGTAACGCCATCAACGATGATTCTTTTACCCGTGCGCTTAATTTCAGTTGTAGGTCGTATCAGTCCAGAAACACCAGTAGAGATGGTCATTCCTAATCCACCATTAACACCGCCTTTGGCATCGCGAGGTAACATAGCACCGTACATATAAACCGCTCTACGTCCCATTGCATTTCCTGCAATCACATTTTCTGAAACAGCATGCTCGGTGAATTCTTCCGGGGCAAATATTTGCAGTGAACCCTGATTATTTTCATTAATAAACCCGCTAACACCACCGTAATGGTCGACATGACTATGGCTGTATACCACGGCAACTACATCTCGTACACCAAGTTCTTTATTAATAAGTGCCAGCGCTGCTGCTGCAGTTTCAGGTGAAATCAGCGGATCAAATACAATCCAACCAGTCTTACCACGAATAAAGGTTATATTAGACAAATCATAACTGCGCACCTGATAGATACCATCCATGACTTCATACAAACCGTATCGAATGGTAAGCTGAGCATTTCGCCATAAGCTGGGATTGACTGTATCAGGGGAAGTTTTGTCATCGCTGATAAAACTTTTATACTGTTCCAGATCCCAAATAGGCTCGCCATTTTCACTTGTAATTGTAAGCATGTCCGGTTTAGCAATAAACCCACGATCAGCATTTTTAAAGTCATCGATATTATCAAATGGTAAATTGATCTTGACCTGGTCATTAGATTTAATGGTGTGTTCAGTTGCGTCTTTACTTTCTCCGTTAAGATCCATTGTATCAGGCCCAGAACAACCTGTTAAATTGATAAATGAGGTGGAGAATAATCCACATATAAAAAACTTTAGTAATTTCATTAATTATCCCATATTTTTACAAGAGTGATTCTAGTACAACAATTCACTTGACTTAAAATAGGTTTTTTAGCACCATAAAATATTCCATAATTCATTCTATAATGAAACCCAAATACACTTGAAACCAGTCCTATCCCCAAAGGTATGAATTTAAAACAAAAAACCTACCAATCATTTAAAACCCTTTGTAAACAAGCACATCTACTAACAACTAAATTAATGATAATAACTATGATTTATAATAGCAATAGATATAATGGATGAAATTCGTATTGAAAATATTTATATTGTTCATTCAAAAAACCATTTATATATCATCAGGGAAATACACTTTAAACTTAAAATTAACCTTGTGAAAATATACAAATAAATCTCATTATAATATCTTCAGCTAAAAGTAAATTGTTAGATATCAGCAGTAAAATTTCAATCCACTTTTATAGTATGATTTCAGTTCTTTAAATAAAAATTCAATTTTCCATCGAGATCAACTAATTCATCTTCAGATAATCTCATCCCATTAAACTGTCCAAACATTTCATTTATCGAGGTCACATTACCTTACTTAGTACCACCACAAGACTAGTCACTAGCACTAATGGTTTAATGGCACGGATCCACTCCATAAACCCCGAATTCTTTACTTGCTCAATTAAAATAGATTACCAGTGTCGCCATCATTCAAAAAAAGCGTGTCGCAACTAAACCCACCAAGATCACTCCAGTGAACACATACATTGCCTATCCAACCGCCTCACGACTTGTTTATGTCTTTTGATATTTTCCGGCTCATTTAATTAAAAATAGCACTATTAAAGTCGACAATTCCGTAAACTTCTGTTGAAATCAACTGACTAGAAATAAGTTAAAGCAACCTAGCTTTTGAAAGGATACCGGCATGAGTCACACAGCAAAGGTCTTGTTAGTCAATGGACCAAATCTCAACCTATTGGGACGTCGTGAACCAGAACATTATGGCTCAGAGACCTTAGATAGTGTTGTTCAAAGCTTACAACTTCAGGCCAAAAAAGCGGGTATTGGGCTTGAGCATATTCAATCCAACGCTGAGCATGAGTTAATCGACGCCATCCATAAAACCGATGCTAACTTCATCATTATTAACCCAGCTGCATTTACCCATACCAGTATTGCCATAAGAGATGCTATTTCAGGTGTTGCCATTCCCTTTATTGAGGTCCACCTTTCCAATGTCCATGCCCGTGAACCCTTTCGCCATCATTCATACTTCTCCGATAAGGCCATTGGTGTTATCTGTGGTTTAGGTACTCAAGGATATAAGTTTGCACTAGCGTCAGCCATCAATCTCCTACAGGAAATACCTTCCTAATGTCGTCGCGAGACAATTTTTCCTCAACAATTGATTGGAATGAATATGGATATTAGAAAAATAAAAAAATTAATCGAATTAGTACAGGAATCTGGCATTGCCGAATTAGCTCTCACGGAAGGCGAAGAATCCGTCAGAATTAGTCTACATACACAACAAAATAACGCGCAATATCAAGCCTTAACAACGCAACAAACTTACTCTGTAGATGCAGCTTCATCATTAAACACTGCTGTAAAGTCTACATTAGATATCGAAAGATCCACCTATTTTGACGAAGATAACACAGTGATATCTCCGATGGTCGGCACCTTCTACCTCTCACCTTCGGTAGATGCTGAGCCATTGTGCCAAATAGGGCAACGAGTCGAAAAGGGGCAAATAGTCTGTATTATAGAAGCAATGAAAATGATGAATCAAATGGAAGCGGTGCGGTCAGGTGTCGTCACCGAGATTCTGGTTGAAAGTGGTGATAGTGTTGAATTTGACCAAGCATTGATTGTAATTGAAGATGAATAGTGCAAAGGAAGCAATCTAGATGGTTCAGCAAGTCATACCATCACTAAAACGAATCTTGATTGCCAATCGCGGTGAAATAGCATTGAGAATTCAACGTGCCTGTCACACTCTAGGCATAGAGACGGTGGCCATTCATTCTACAGCTGATCGAGATCAACTTCATTTAAAGTACGCAGATAAGACATTATGCATAGGCAAACCCTCTCCTCAAGCAAGCTACCTCAATATGGAAGCGATAATATCGGCGGCTTATCAATCTAATGCCGATGCCATTCACCCAGGTTATGGTTTTTTATCAGAAAATGCCGACTTTGCCGAGCAAGTTGAGCGTAGTGGTTTCACTTTTATTGGCCCTAGTGCAGATGTGATCCGCCTTATGGGGGATAAAATTTCGGCGATTAGTGCCATGAAAAATGCCGGCGTTCCCACTATACCTGGCTCCGATGGCGTATTGACTCAAGATAATGAACTTAATAAAGCCATCGCCCATCGTATCGGGTTCCCCGTTATCATTAAGGCTACAGCGGGTGGAGGCGGACGAGGTATGCGGGTGGTGTTAACATCATCACAACTCGCTCAAGCGATTCAACTGACTCAGGCTGAAGCCTTAGCAGCTTTCGCTAATAGCGATGTTTACATGGAAAAGTATCTCCAACAACCTCGCCATATAGAGGTGCAAATAATCTCAGATGGACAAGGTAATGCTATCCACTTAGGGGAGCGTGACTGTTCCATGCAACGTAAACATCAAAAAATGTTAGAAGAAGCCCCTGCACTTGGCATTGATACACTCACTCGAAATAAGATCGGTTCACTTTGCTCCAATGCTTGCCTTGCAATCGGCTATCGTGGTGTAGGTACATTCGAGTTTCTGTATGAAGCCGGTGAATTTTACTTTATCGAGATGAATACCCGCATTCAAGTCGAGCATCCCATTACTGAGATGGTCACAGGTATCGATCTGATCCAAGCACAACTTGCAATCGCATCAGGAAAGCCTCTATCCATTAAGCAGCAAGATATTCAATGTAATGGTCACAGTATAGAATGCCGCATCAATGCCGAAGACCCTCAAACTTTTATGCCTTCACCAGGCACGGTGACCAAACTGCATGTTCCAGGTGGTTTTGGGATTAGATGGGATTCTCACCTTTACTCGGGCTATACCGTGTCACCTTATTATGATTCCATGATCGGCAAACTCATTACTTGGGGAGAAAATAGGGAGATAGCCATCACACGCATGCAAACTGCGCTCCGCGAGCTCGTCATTGAAGGCATTTCAACCAATCTGCCTCTACTCAAACTAATACTAAACGATTCAGAATTTCAACAAGGCAAACTGTCGATACACTATTTAGAAGGATCTATGCTTAACACAAAATAAAAAACTCAAACATGCTCATCATGAATTAAGTACTTATCGATATCGACTTCATCAATCTGAGCAGTATCGAGAAATTTATGAGCATATTGAAGATAGATCCCGCTAGTCAAAAAGAGCGTAAACACATCCATGTCAAGATGCTCATCCAACGCCATTTTGTGTAAAATATCAATAGCAATGCTGAGAGGTTTGGCTTTTTTATAAGGTCTATCAGCTGCTGTTAACGCTTCAAAAATGTCAGCGACCACAAGAATACGCTCTGGAATAGAGAGATCTTCTGCACTGAGCTTACGAGGATACCCGGTTCCTTTTAAGGTTTCATGATGAGTCGAAGCATAACGAGGCACCCGGGCTAACTCTGCAGGAAATGGTAGATTTTCTAACATTTTAATTGTACTTGTCACATGTTCATTAATCTTAAATCTATCTTCTGCCGTCAAGGTACCTCTAGAAATAACCAGGTTATGTAGCTCGCCTAAATTATATTGGTGCTCAGGAATATCCATCTTAATACCAAATTTAGGATCAAATTCAACCTTATTAATTCGTTTGATAATGTGTTCAGGTTTGTCTCTTAGTAATGGTTCAATAACAGGATAACTTACCTCATCATTTTGCTTGCTTAAATTTAGCTCTTCAATGGGAGAAAGCCCCAGCCTGTCATCAAAATGTCGCTCCCAAGTTATTGCAGCCAACTCAGCTAACTTATCTTTATGAACTTGATCCATAAACTCTCCGCCAATATTAGCGTTGGCAATAAATTCAAAATCCTGTATTAGTTGCTCACGCTTATTAGTCAGCTCAGTCAAGCATGAGTGACTTGACTCAATTCCAGAAGCAATACGTTTTAAATAATCAATTTCAGCATCACGCCATAGCACTTCGAAGCGCATACGCACCTCATGGATACGATTATAAACAGCCTCGAGTTTGGTCCCTTTATCAACCACAAATTCGGGTGTCGTAATTTTGCCACAATCATGTAGCCAGGCAGCAATTCTAAACTCACGGTGTTCATCTTCTGATTTAAAACTGAAGTCCTTAAAAGGAGCTAAGCTCGATTTTTCAGCCGCAGCTGCCAACATGAGTCCGAGTTCAGGCACTCTATTACAGTGGCCTGCTGTATAAGGAGATTTATCATCAATCGCTTGAGCTATCAGTCTGATAAAGGACTCCATTAATTCTTTTTGGTCCTCTTCGTGTTGCTGAATCGACATCGACATATCAAGCATCGAATCAGAGAGCTCTTTGATTTCTTTGATCTTTGTATCAACTTTTTTAAGCTCGTCATAGCGACGGTTCTTTATTTTTTCATTTTCAGCCAAGAAGAGTTTAATAGGGTTAATGATGGGTGCGGAACACAACCATGAAATGGGTAAAATAAAAAGTAAACACGTCGCCGTAATATAGATAGAGGTAGTCACTTTTTCCATACTCGACATTAATACTACCTCTTCTGTCGTCACAAGAGCTAAAAATTCATTATTCGTACCTAATTGGGTAATATACATAAAGTATTTAATACCCTCCACAGTTCGAGATAACAACTGATAATATTGGCTTCGGTCCTTAATGATGTCTATCAGTTCTTGGTAAGGTACGACGCCCTCACTCTGTACTTGCTGTCTTTTATTGCCAAACCATTTTAAGCTTAATGCCTCCTTTTGTTCCTGCGTCACATTAGCCAGTGCCAGATTAAAAATATCGACCAGTTCTTGATTAGCATCACCAAATAAAAAATGCAATGTATCAGGGAATGTTACCCCGCCGAAATCTAAGGCTTCATGATAAACAAGGTCCTTAATAAAAAACTGCTTCGCGGTATAGCGGAAAATGATCCCAGTATCTAACCCAGCAAATATTTCACCATTCGCGACGGCAACTAATACAGCTCTAGTTGACGCCAGCTCCACCACCTGAATATCTGGGAAATGTTTATTCACGATGGGGATAATCGACCAACCTTTAGGTATTCCCACTCTTTTACCATTTAATTCATTTATGCTTTTAATTTTATTCGTATTAGGCTTAGTCACAACCGTAAGCGGCAACGCTAAAAATGGGTCGGTCATATGCCCCATACTCGCATTCTCAGGGGTTTGATAAATTGAATGAAGTAAATCTAATTTTTTTTGCTTAAAGTGCTCAACCAGCTCTGACCATGTAAACCCATTAAGATAATCAAATCTAATGCCTGTCATATCAGAAATAATATTAAGCATATCAATACTGTAACCTTGGGGTTCACCTGACTTAGCAAAATCAATCGGTGCCCAATCTGTCTCGTTCGACACCTTAATCACCGAATGCTTTGATATAATAGCTTGCTGATCGGGAGTCAAATTAAGGGGGCTAATCTTTGGGATAGGGAACTGTTCTGATTTTTGTTGATTCGACGCAATCAACTCTCCACTTTGCCGATAAAGATATATCTCGCTGTCTTCACTACTAAAGTCCTGTAGGTAATCTGATACTGAAGATAGTACTACATCAACCGCTATGACGGCATCCATACTTGTGATTTCAAGTGAATATGTTAATCCTGGAGATTGCAAATGATGAAGTAAATACGGCTCAGATTTAGACACTTCACTAGACTTAGCATTTACATACCAAAGATGCTCATTAGTATGATAATTAGTGGACTCTGAGCGCTGAGCCCTAAGGTTTAACTCTTTATCTAGATAGAAAAATTGCCGTTGACGATCGTCACCCTCACCCTTCACTATTATTTGCAGCCAGTAATCTTCATGCGATGCCTGCAATTGATCTCTGACATTTTTACTGCTTTCTAGGTTTATTAAACTATGATAATCACCATTTGGGAAACCGATAGATATAGCATGGAACATTCCATTACTACGCATTATATCTGCAAAAATAGGCCTAATATCAACATCTAAATTTTCAGGCTCTATAAAATGAATTAAGCTAGAAAGTAATTTGGTACTGTTAACAGCCTCATCATCAATACGAGCAAGAAAGTCACTCACATGACTAGCCTCAAGAATATTGAAGAATAGGGCAGACTCTCGAGCCATGGATTTACTAAAGTGATATTGCAAGCCAATGGCAATACCTGCGGTTAATAAGGTGACTAACATGAATATACTAACGAGAGTAAATCGTATGCTCACTTGCTTAAGTTTGTTAACCAAGGTCGAAAACATTAGCTATCCCTTACACACGTCTTTTTTTACTCGCCCGTAAAAAGCAATAGACAATAATGACGCAGACTTAAAACGAATAAAATGAAATTTAAATATAGTTGAAAAACATCACTACCGTATCATTCACATAATCAAGACAGTCGAAAACGTGCTGACGAATGGCTAAATTCATACTATTATAGGCAGGTTAGCGCACCAACTCTGAAGTAAGTCACCAAGGATAAAGCCGCTTACGATCCAAATAACAACGTCTCTGTAGTTCCTGAGCTAAGGTATTACAAAAGACAAATAACACTCACGATAGCAGTAACAAATACTCACTATAATACTGTCGGTATACTAAAGTACGCGAATGCTGATATATTACGACCAAAGTTTGCAAAGAGAAGTAATCAGCGATGTCCTGATTGATAACACTTTTCTTTTTAAAAAAGCCTTATATACTGGCTACAACTACCTAAATGTGTCCAAATTAGACACGATACTGATTTCAGGAGTATGACTATGGAATACAACACCTCAGCACTTTGTGACAATTACATCGACGTCGTTGATGTTGTCGAGCCTATGTTCAGTAACTATGGTGGTTGTAACTCTTTTGGTGGCTCGATCAGCACGATAAAATGTTTCGAAGATAACGGATTGATCATGGAAACATTAGAAAAACCAGGCAAAGGAAAAGTACTCCTTATCGATGGTGGTGGTTCATTACGACGTGCCCTTATCGATGCCTCTATCGCACAGGTTGCTGTCGATAATGACTGGGAGGGGATCATTGTATATGGGTCGGTAAGAGATGTGGATGCATTAGAAGATCTCGATATTGGCATTCAGGCTATGGCTTCAATTCCAGTCGGCGCTGAAAGTCATTCAGTGGGTGAACTTGAAATCCCTGTCAACTTTGGTGGTGTGACTTTTTTACCTCTCGATCATGTTTATGCTGACAACACAGGCATTATTTTATCTCCTGAGCCTCTTGATTTAGACTAAAGGCAGGTCGATTAACAGCGTCTCTCATAGGCGCTTATGTTCTTTTTTATCATAATTTTGTCCTACGATAGGCAGCTAACCTTAAAGGATTTAAGCTTTAGACCTCACTTGCAAAAAAGTGTTAACACCATATTTTGATTGCCATTAATTCTCAACCTAAGTCACAATATCAAAATAAGTAACAGAATAAATCATACCAACACCAAAGTTAGGATTTCGATGAAGCATCTACCCCAACATCTACTCCCTTTCACTACAAGCTGTATAAAAAAACTCGTTAATCTGCGCGCTGGCGAAACTAAAGTAGGTCAGACTTCACACGTTTATAATACAGAGCTGTCACTGTCGCAAAACCTGACTGAAGCGGTGAATAATGGTGCCCGTTTTGCCATTTTGGGGATAGGTGAAGACATCGGTCCACGCGCCAACTTAGGCAGAGGCGGTTCAACTGATGCATTCGAATCAGCAATGATTCAATTTCTTAACCTTCAGTCAAATCGTTTTTTTAATGGCAAAAAATGCTTAGTACTCGGTCAAATAAAAACTGAGGATCTCCAACTAAAAGAAGGAGCAAGTGCCAGTGACTTAAGAGCCAACGTTGAATATCTCGATGAACGAGTCATAGAAATAAGTCGTCAGATAATGGCAGCAGGGCTTGAACCCATAGTGATAGGAGGTGGCCATAATAATGCTTACGGTCTCTTGATGGCTGCCAAGCAAACTTATAATAAAAAAATAGCAGCAGTTAATTTAGACCCGCATAGTGACTTTCGTCCGCGTGAAGGCCGCCACAGTGGTAATGGCTTTAGCTATGCTGCCGCTAGCGGCGCACTGGGCCACTACCATATACTTGGCATGCATGAACTTAAAAATAGTGAAGAGACTTTAGCACAGCTAAGTGCTTTCGGTGGGCAGTGGCATACCCTTCAATCTATCTGGATACGTCGTGAAATCAGCTTAACATCTGCCTTAGATGAAATTGTCACTACACTCAATAATAGCCTATTGCCTGTGGCGCTTGAGCTCGACCTTGATGCCATAACCAATATGCCAAGCAGCGCCTCAACAGCTTCAGGGATCCCCCTCCTAGATGCCTTACACTATGTATATACTATTGCCAAAAATACCCCTTGTACTTATTTGCATTTAGCTGAAGCTGCTCCAAGTTGTCATGTCGCGGGGATTCAAGCAGGTTACCGAGAAACAGGACAAAGTATCAGCGAGCTGATTTATGCTTATATCCAAGGAAGAAACCTAGCTCAACAACTTAGTTGATACTGTTAAAGTAAGGCTCAAAAAAGTGAAACTGTGGGCCTTATCAATCATTTTATCAGCTTGACAACCCAAACCCTGATACTCGCATATTGAAGCAGTTTAGGTATAATACAGCGTCTATTTTGCGAATATTTGCGTTAGTATAAATATAGCCAGCTCATGTGTGCTTAATGAGCCATATAGTTGCTTGATAAAATAACGTTCATTCACAAATAATATTTTAAGTAAATGTAGGAAAGCATAGATGTCAGAAGACACACCCAAGAGTACTCATTTCGGTTATAAAACAGTTAATAGCGATCAAAAAGCCGATATGGTTGCCGGTGTATTTCATTCTGTCGCAGCCAAATATGACATTATGAATGATGTCATGTCCTTAGGCATTCATCGCATGTGGAAACGCTTTACCATCGAAAGTGCAGGGGCTCGCCCAGGTATGAAAGTACTCGATTTAGCTGGCGGAACAGGGGATTTAACCACAAAATTTGCACATCTAGTCGGAGATAAAGGCCAAGTCACCCTTGCTGACATTAATGATTCAATGTTAAAAGTCGGCCGTGAAAAACTGAGGAACAAAGGCATTGTCGGTAATGTTAACTATGTTCAAGCCAATGCTGAAGCCCTACCATTTCCAAATAATCATTTCGATATTATTACGATAGCATTTGGTCTAAGAAACGTGACTGACAAAGATGCAGCAATCCGCTCTATGTTACGTGTACTTAAGCCCGGTGGAAAACTGCTGATTCTTGAGTTTTCCAAACCACAGCATGAAGTGATGCGTAAAATATACGATCTATATAGCTTTAAAATTTTACCTAAAATGGGTTCGCTGATCACTCAAGATGCAGAAAGTTATAAATACCTCGCTGAATCTATTCGCATGCATCCAGATCAAGATACGCTAAAAGAAATGATGGTTAATGCCGGTTTTGAGCAAGTGGAATATACCAATATGACTGATGGCATTGTTGCACTCCATAAAGGTTACAAATTCTAATTGGATTATCATGAAACGTGAATTCACTTTGTTGCTCAACGCTGGTTTAGAAATTGCTTTAAAACTAGCATTAACCCAATCTCCGGTTGAATACGCCAAGCTGCGTTCACTCCATGGTAAAGTACTGTGTATCCAGTTAAGTCAACTTAGCTGGCCTATCTACCTTGTTTTTGCACGAGAGATACAGGTATTAAGCCAATATGAAGGCGACGTTACCACTAAAGTTAATGCCGACATAACCTCACTCTACTTGCTAACCGAAGGGGCAAATCTAACCGAATTAATTAAACAAGATAAGCTAAGCTTGGAAGGCGATCTGGATGTATTACAAACCTTTAGCCATTTCCTCAAAAAAATTGAATTCGACTTTGCTGAACCTATCTCTACATACCTAGGTGATGCGCCAACACACATACTCATCACTGGCATTAAGCAAACAAAAAATAATATCGCTCAGATATTTCGTAAAAGTCGAAGTCATGTAGGTCAATTAACTACCGAAGAATATAAATTAGCCCCCCATAGAATAGAGTTTGTTCATTTCGGTGATGAAGTCGATGAACTGATATTCAACACCAATGCCGTTGAAAAACGCATAAATGACTTACAATCTAGGACTAAAGCTAAAACATGACAGTCACCAGTATCAGGCGTGCTTATCAGGTCATCAAAACCTCTCTTCACTATGGGTTAGATGAGTTAATTCCCTCTAAACTAACGCCATGGTACTTCAAATTATTACGTTGTTGCCTGTTTTGGATAAGAAACCAACATAAAAGTAAGGTGGGTGGCGAACGGCTCAAGTTAGCCATGCTTGAACTTGGTCCTGTGTATATTAAATTTGGCCAAATGCTATCAACCCGCCGGGATCTACTCGATGACGAGTGGGCGGAAGAGCTTTCCATGCTCCAAGATAGAGTTCCACCCTTCGACGCTACGATTGCCAGACAAATGATAGAAACCGAACTTGGACACTCTATCGATACTTATTTCAATGATTTCGATGATGTACCTCTTGCATCAGCCTCTATTTCGCAAGTTCATACCGCTACACTTAAGTCCAACGGTAAACCTGTTGTGCTCAAAGTGTTAAGACCCAATGTCGAGGTTCAAGTTCATGCCGATCTGCAGCTGATGTTTCTGGCAGCCAGTCTCATGGAAACCATACTAGGGCACGGTAATCGCTTGCGTCCCTCTGAAGTCGTAGATGATTACCGCACCACCATTGAGGGGGAGCTTAACTTAAAACTGGAAGCTCTTAGCGCCATTAAGCTGAGAAATAACTTTTTAGACTCCAACTCACTTTACATCCCTTACATGTATGAAAACCTGTGCTTTACTCGTTTGATTGTCATGGAACGAGTCGACGGTATTCCGGTTTCCGATAGGGCAGCTTTAGAGGCGCAAGGAACCAACCTAAAAATATTGGCAGAAAGAGGTGTAGAACTATTTTTCACTCAAGTGTTCAGAGATAACTTCTTTCATGCCGACATGCACCCAGGTAACATTTTTGTTAGTCGAGAACACCCTGAAGACCCATACTATATAGGGTTAGATTGTGGCATTATGGGCACCTTAACCGAAGAAGATAAACGCTATTTAGCGGAGAATTTTCTCGCCTTTTTTAATCGTGATTACCACCGTATCGCACAGCTTTACATCGAATCAGGTTGGGTATCAGCAGATACCGATGTGACCGCGTTCGAACAAGCTGTAAAAGTCGTGTGTGAGCCAATGTTCAATAAACCATTGGATGAGATATCATTCGGACATGTTCTACTTGAACTATTTCGCACCGCAAGACGCTTCGACATGGTTGTACAACCTCAATTGGTGCTATTAGAGAAAACCTTATTGTATATTGAAGGTCTAGGTCGTCAGCTATATCCTCAACTCGACCTATGGCAGACGGCTAAACCTTTCTTAGAAAAGTGGATGTCTGAGCAGGTTGGTCCTAAAGCAATAGCCAATAAGATTAAACAAGAACTCCCCTACTGGGCAGACAAATTACCTGAGCTACCAGAACTGATTTATGACAACCTAAAAGTAGGCAAAAATTTCGTTAACGCTCAAAACAAAATACTCGACCGTTACCTAAAACAACATCAAAAAGCCCATAAAAGTAACTATTTGTTACTTACTGCTGTGACCTTAATCATCTGTGGTACTATGCTGAATAATCAACACTCTATCTTATGGCCATCTTATACTTGTATCGCTGTAGGTATCATACTCTGGTTACTTGGATGGCGATCTAGACCAAAAAATCGCAAATTTTAACTAGCACTAATTAATCATGAGTTCATAATAGAACGACATATAATTTCGAGGAATTTTTCATGGGTAACATGGGCATTTGGCAACTTCTAATCATCGCTGTGATCGTTATTTTATTATTTGGAACCAAGAAACTACGTTCACTCGGTGGAGATTTAGGTGGTGCAGTGAAAGGTTTCAAAAACGCCATGACTTCTGAAGATGAAAAAAAGGCGCTTGAAGAAGCCGCAGCAGAAGAAACGGCTCAAAGTCTAGATAAAACAGCCCAACAGACAGAGAAAAAGACTGAATCCAAAAATAAAGAACAGGTATAAATCCTTATGTTCGATGGTATTGGTTTAATGGAGCTATTATTGATCGGGATTTTAGGGCTGGTAGTGCTTGGTCCTGAACGACTTCCGATCGCCGTCCGTTCAATGACAAAATGGATACAAACCATGAAACGCATGGCTAACTCTGTCAAAGATGAGCTTGAACAGGAACTTAAAATTGATCAACTGCATTCAGACCTTAAAAAAGCTGAAAATTTGGGCCTTAAGAATCTGTCGCCAGAATTACAAGATTCGATCGATCAATTAAAAAGTGCAGCAGAGTCAGTCAATCGACCCTATAAAGTAGAAGAAAATCTGACAGCAGATACAGCGCCATTGGAGGATATTCCTTCAGAGTCCCAAAAAACTGAGATTAATGCGAACTCAGACAAATCTAACAGGTAGTCCATGTCTCCACAGCAGCCTCTTATTAGTCATTTGCTTGAACTAAGAACTCGATTACTTCACGCTATCGGCAGCGTGATATTGATTTTTGCCTGTATGGCTTACTGGTCAAATGATATTTACCATTATCTGGCTCGCCCGTTAATGGATGTACTACCTGAAGCAAGCAGTATGATTGCAACTGATGTTTCAGCACCATTTTTCGCTCCCTTTAAACTCACACTTGTCTTAGCTTTTTTTATTGCGATACCATACGTTCTATTTCAAATTTGGTCATTTATCGCGCCAGGATTATACAAACATGAAAAACGACTTATGGTGCCATTGCTCACCAGTAGTACATTTCTTTTTTATTTAGGCATCGCTTTTGCTTACTATGTCGTCTTTCCTGTGGTATTTGGTTTTTTTACCAGCGTTGCGCCAGAAGGTGTACAGGTTGCCACTGACATTAGCAGTTATTTAAGCTTCATTCTTAAGCTGTTTTTTGCTTTTGGTCTGGCCTTTGAAATTCCAATTGCTGTCGTTATACTCTGCTGGGCTGGTGTCACGACCCCTGAAGACTTAAAATCAAAACGTCCATATATTATTGTTGGTGCTTTTGTTATCGGTATGCTGTTAACCCCACCAGATATTATTTCTCAAACCATGTTAGCAGTCCCTATGTTGATATTATTTGAAGGGGGATTGATCGCAGCGCGTTTCTACAGTAAAAAAGATGACGAAGATGAGCAAGACCAGCAGGATGAACCAGATCAAGCAGCTAAATAACCTGAAGATCATAGGTTATTCTGGCATGCTCACGTGATGATCGCATAGTCAATAATGTTCGTTTCAGAGCTTCAATAGAATCACTAATAAAGGGAAAGATTAATGCGTTTACATTGGATCACTGCAGCAGCCATCTTGGCATCGGCAAACGCCACTGCAGGCATAGAACAAGAAATATCAGTTTGTGCCAAAAATACTGATAAGTTAGATAGGCTTATCTGTTACGATGCACTCGCAAAAAAAAGTAACACGACAGATATCACAACATTGGCAACCAGCGCTGTTATCGAAACATCTACCGTCAAGCAACAGCATCCGGTTACTTTTTCAAGTAACATCGAAAATGAATTTGGTCAGCCCAAAAAAACTGAAATAGACACCATCGAAAAAATCTATTTAGACATAACCTCGCTAACTAAAGATCAATACGGAGCGCTTAAAATAAAATTTAGCAACGGTCAAATTTGGAAACAAACCGACGGACGCAATTATAAAATAGCGCCAGAACAAACAGTATTTATCAAAAAAGCAGCACTGGGGTCCTTTATTTTAGGCTCAGATGAACGTAACACCACGATACGTGTTAAACGCCTGCAATAATGCCTAAGTATATAGATATAGCTGTTAATCTTATTAACAGCTCTTTGGGAAAAAATACCCATGACATCATTCAACGAGCAGTGGACAAAGGGGTCTCACCGCTTATTGTAATAGGCAGTAATTTACCTGAAAGCGAACACGCGATCACCTGCAGCCTAGCCAATCCCCAACATTTATATTGCACCGCAGGAACACACCCACATCATGCCAGCGAATGGAATGATAGCAGCACTAATACACTAAGAGAGCTCGCTAGATCACCAAAAGTTGTCGCTATTGGCGAATGTGGTCTCGATTATAATCGTGATTTTTCTCCACGTAAGAAACAAAGAGAGGCTTTTGAAGCTCAACTTCGTTTAGCAGTAGAGCTACAACTTCCAGTGCTTATGCATGAACGAGATGCCCATGATGATTTTCTCGCTATTATGACAGAATATCGTAGTTCACTATGTGCAGCCCTCCTGCATTGTTTCACTGGCAATAGAAAAAGTATGGAGGCGTATCTCGCTCTTGATCTCTATTTAGGCATCACTGGCTGGGTATGTGATGAACGTAGAGGATTAGAACTAGCAGGACTTGTTAGTGATATCCCTGACGATCGTATATTGATTGAAACAGACAGTCCTTATTTACTCCCAAGAAGCATGAGACCCAAACCTAAATCCAGTAAAAATGAACCTCAATATCTACCCTACATTGCGCAATATATTGCCACGCTCAGAGGTCAAGATCCTGCTATTTTTGCAGCGAAGACTTATCAAAATAGTCTCGATTTTTTTAGATTATGAGTCATGGAAAGTCACATTTTCAGAATAAGTATCGGCCACCCTCTTACTAAAGAACATATAAACATATAGCTAGGAATCGAATGTGAATATTATTACCAGTGCCTTCCCACAACGCAGAATGCGCCGCATGCGTAAACATGACTTTAGTCGTCGGTTAATGGCTGAAAATCAACTTTCTGCCAATGATCTTATCTACCCTATGTTTGTGTTAGAAGGTAATAATAAAACTGAAAAAATTGCTTCTATGCCGGGTATAGAACGCTTATCAATCGACCTTCTTCTCAAAGAAGCAGCAGAGATAGTGGAGCTAGGCATCCCACTTATTGCTCTTTTCCCTGTCACCCCAACACAAAAGAAAACACTGTTGGCTGAGGAAGCTTATAATGCAAATGCGCTAGCACAATGTGCAGTGCGCGCACTTAAAGCAGCTTTTCCTGAATTAGGTGTCATGACCGATGTAGCATTAGATCCATTCACGACACATGGTCAAGATGGCATTATAGATACCGACGGTTATATTCTTAACGATATCACCACCGACATTTTAGTTAAACAAGCGCTATCACATGCCGAAGCTGGGGCCGATATCATCGCTCCTTCAGATATGATGGATGGACGTATTGGCGCTATCCGTCAGGCATTAGAGAAAGCAGGCTACGTTAACACTCAGATCATGGCTTATTCTGCTAAATACTCATCTAATTACTATGGCCCATTCCGTGATGCTGTCGGCTCTGCAAGTAACCTCAAAGGCGGTAATAAGCACAGTTATCAAATGGATCCAGCCAACAGTGATGAAGCATTGCATGAGGTGGCCCTTGATATACAAGAAGGCGCTGACATGGTCATGGTTAAACCTGGGATGCCTTACCTTGATATCGTCACCCGAGTAAAGCGTGAACTCGCTGTCCCAACCTTCGCTTATCAAGTCAGTGGTGAGTATGCTATGCATATGGCTGCGATAGAAAATGGCTGGCTCTCAGAAAAGGCGATTGTCATGGAGTCATTGCTTTGCTTTAAACGTGCAGGAGCTAATGGCATATTAACCTACTTTGCTAAACGCGCAGCTCAGTGGCTCAAAGAGGATAAAATCTAGTCATCTATCGCCGCTTGACTAACTCATATGACACAGCACATATGACACAGCACATATGACACAGCACATATGATAATATTAACACGATGAGTATATGCCAAGGCGCTCATCGCGTTAATTGAGTCACTTCAGAATATTTTACCGACAGTGCAGTCATTCTCATTTCGCTAAAGATCATATTCGAACAAACACCCTACTTAGCGATTGATATCAATTGCATTAAATATATGATCAATGCAGAAGTTTTCAAACACCTTTTCAACCACAAAAAAAACCTGCCGTAGCAGGTTTAATTATCGAAGTTGAAGTGCTATTAAGCCTCCATTCGTCCTTTAAGTTTGTTCATGGCATTCTTTTCAAGTTGCCTTATTCGCTCAGCTGAAACTTGATACGTTGCCGCTAGCTCTTGCAAAGTAGTCTTATCTTCGTTTAACCAACGTTCTTGTAAAATATGCTGACTACGTTCATCTAACGTTTTTATCGCAGCCAGCAGTCGGGTTTGGTTATTTGACTCAAAATTGTCATTCTCGACTTGAAAAGCCAGATCTGAAGAGTGATCTTCTAAATAATGAACAGGAGAAAAGTCTTGATCATCATCATTATCGCTAGCAAGATCAAATGCTGGATCTTGGGCAGCCATACGTGATTCCATCTCAGTGACATCGGCTTTTGATACCCCAAGATTTTCAGCAACCATGCCCACTTCTTCATCGCTAAACCAGCCAAGACGCTTTTTAGATTTTCGAAGATTGAAGAATAATTTACGCTGTGCTTTCGTGGTTGCAACTTTAACGATGCGCCAGTTTTTTAGCACATACTCATGAATTTCAGCTTTTATCCAATGGACAGCAAATGAAACAAGACGTACACCCACATCAGGGTCAAAACGCTTAACGGCCTTCATTAGGCCTATATTGCCTTCTTGAATTAAATCTGCTTGTGGCAAACCATAACCTGAATAACCTTTTGCAACATGCACAACAAAACGCAAGTGAGACATAATCAGCTGCTTCGCTGCCTGTAAATCACCCGTTTCTTGCAACCGCTTAGCCAATTCATATTCCTGCTCAGGCTTCAACATTGAAATGTTGTGCGATGAGTGGACATAAGCTTCTAAGCTACCGCTTCCGTGAGGAACCGTAAGTGCCATTGTTTGATCAGTCATTTATGCTCCTCCATTTTTTACTAAAAATGATAGTTATTACAATAAACTACCACTGTTTACTTTAGGTTCTAATTTATTGAATAATATGTAAGACAGCCTTGATTGCTGATTTCTTACAAAAATAAATTAACACCTAGACCAAATAGCTCTTTAATCTAAAAGAACAAGGTCACGAACTATCCTAGATTAGACAACTTATGTCAACCTCAAGAGATATTTTGTCCCTATGGCAATAGACAAAGCAAATGAAATTTAGTTCATAAAAACTCACCTGTCACCGACAAAGGTAAAATACATTAGCCCAAGATAGATAAACAAATACATAACAACGCCGAATTTACGAAGGTTCAATGGCCCTTAAATGTTGCCGTACAGAAAGGTAAGAACCTAGCCAGCCAAGAAACGAAGCAAGACAAACAAGCTGTACTAATTCTACCAAAGTTAACGTCTGCATCTGTAATTGACTGCCATACAGGCCTAAGAGCTCAGTCAGAGCACCGTCTAAGTACAACACCAATACGTTAATGATAATCCAAGCAAGTATGCCACCGATAATACCAAACCAAATTCCTGTATACAAAAATGGACGTTGAATAAAGGCCTCGGTTGCCCCCACGAGTTTCATGACTTCAATTTCAGTGCGGCGATTCATAATGGCCAAGCGAATGGTATTACCAATCACAAGCACAACAGCCAACACAAGCAAGACAGCGATGGCCAGTACAGTACGCTCTAATAATCTGACGACGGCTTGAAGTCGCTCTAGCCACTCAATATCAAGCCGCCCAAAACTCACCTCTGGTTCCCGCTCTAATTTTTTTAATAGCTCTCGGGCACCCGTTGGACTGGAATATCTAAGCGTTGGGGTAACAGTGACAACGGCTGGTAATGGGTTCGTATCTAAGTATGAAATCGCCTCACCAAAACCAGATAAACGCTGAAATTCTTCCAGTGCTTGGTCACGATTGATATAATTAACCTCACTGACTTCTGCATACACCTTTACTCGGCTAATCAAGCTCTTGATGGTTCTTTCGCTGCGAGCATCATCGATAAATAATGAAATTTCAGCAGCGCTATTCCACGATTGGGTGATCGCCTCGGCATTTTTCACTAATACTTGTAATGCAGCAGGTAAGCTTAAACTCACCCCTAATACTGCCATTGTCATCAAAGACGATATTGGATTACGCCACAGCTCTCCCATACTCGCCATTGCGTGTTGTATATGACGTACAAAGAACATCACAATACGACCTGAAAGCGGCAGTTTGCTTCTGACTAACTGAGGCTTCTTGCTCATATTTTCTATGCTCCTTAATGAAGTTAAACGCTAAATGAACGCGTTGGAGGTGAAGGTAATTCCTCCCCTCCCAATACATGTCCCTGCTTGAGTGTCAAAGTACGATACTTCATTCTCGCTATTAGACCCAGATCATGAGTGGCGATTAATACAGTGGTACCTGAGTCATTAAAGGTTTCAAACAAGCGCAAAATATCCATAGACAGTTTAGGGTCAAGGTTACCTGTCGGCTCATCCGCCAATAATAAAGGAGGTTTGTTGACAATAGCACGGGCTATCCCGACACGTTGCTGCTCACCACCCGATAACATAATAGGATGATGACGCTCCTTACCATACAAGCCAACCATATCTAATGCTGCATGCACTCGTTTTTTAATTTCGCCATGGGAAAAACCTTCGATCACCAAAGGTAAAGCCACATTGTCAAAGACGCTTTTTTCCATCAACAAGTGATGATTTTGAAAAATCATCCCGATATCACGCCTTAAATAAGGGACATCCTTAGCAGATAAATCGGCAATGTTATGCCCATTTATCAAGACACGCCCAGCGTTAGCACGCTCAATAACCGTGATTAATTTGAGCAACGTACTCTTACCGGCCCCCGAATGACCGGTTAAAAAAGCCATCTCACCACGCTGAAGGTGAAAAGTTACCTCTGATAAAGCTTTCTGACCACCAGAATAAACTTTACTCACTTGCTCAAATTGAATCATCTATTTTTATTGTCCATAGTAATGATTATTTACTGAACTATTTAGTATCTTCATTTTCTTGAGTAAAAAGGGCATCAATGAAATCTTTTGCATCAAAAGTACGAAGATCATCAATCTGCTCACCCACACCAATATAGCGAATTGGAATAGAAAACTTATCCGCTATTGCAAAAATAACCCCACCTTTTGCAGTCCCATCAAGTTTGCTGATGGTGATCCCGCTGACACCCACCGCTTTTTGAAATAACTCAGCTTGGCTAATCGCATTTTGACCAGTGCTGGCATCTAAGGTTAACATTATTTCGTGAGGCGTATTTTCATCCAGTTTTTTCATGACACGAACGACTTTTTTAAGTTCATCCATCAAATGAGATTTATTCTGTAATCGTCCGGCAGTGTCAGCAATCAACACATCCACTTTACGCGCTCGAGCCGCTTGTAAGGCATCAAACAATACCGAAGCACTGTCTGCACCAGTATGCTGAGCGACAACAGGGATATCGTTTCTCTGTCCCCATACTTGTAACTGCTCTACAGCCGCAGCACGAAAAGTATCACCCGCCGCTAACATCACTGATTTACCTTCGGCCTGATACTGTTTAGCTAACTTGCCAATAGTGGTCGTTTTACCGACACCGTTAACACCCACCATTAAAATAACAAAAGGGCCATCAGTATTTTCTGGTACCAGAGGAATAGAAACGGGTTCTAGGGTTTTTAGCATCTCTTCACGCAGCAGCTCATATAAAGCTTCGCCGTTTTTTAACTGTTTACGGCTAGCTTGTTCTGTCAAACTCTTAATCAAACGGGATGTGGTTTCTACCCCAACATCAGCAATCAATAATTGCTCTTCTAACTCTTCGAACAGATCCTCATCAATCTGCTTGCCCCTAAACAACCCAATAAAGCCACTACCAATATTTTCACTAGTGCGCTTAAGGCCACGTTTTAAGCGAGCAAAAAAACCCTCTTTTATAGGCTTAGCTTGAGGCTCCGGTTGCCACTCTTCCCTTAGTGCGGCTTGTGCTTCAGTTAATAACACAGCTTCAGCCGCTTCTTTCTCAGTAAGCGCAACTTCTTCGGCCTCTTTTTGAGCTTGCGCTTGCTCAGCCAAACGCGCTAACGCATCAGCCGCGGCTTTTTCTGCCAGAGCTGCCTCTTCGGCCTCTTTTTGAGCCTGCGCTTGCTCAGCCAAACGCGCTAACGCATCAGCAGCGGCTTTTTCTGCCAGAGCTGCCTCTTCGGCCTCTTTTTGAGCCTGCGCTTGCTCAGCCAAACGCACTAACGCATCAGCAGCGGCTTTTTCTGCCAGAGCTGCCTCTTCGGCCTCTTTTTGAGCCTGTGCTTGCTCAGCCAAACGCGCTAACGCATCAGCAGCGGTCTTTTCAGCCAGGGCTGCTTCTTCGGCCTCTTTTTGAGCCTGTGCTTGCTCAGCCAAACGCGCTAACGCATCAGCGGCTTTTTCTGCCAGAGCAACATGATCTTCTCCTGCAACACTGTCTTGGGGTTCAATAACGACATCTGTTGCTGGTACTTTAACTTCATCTTTCGATTTATCTTTGCTAAACCAGGAAAAAAAACCTTTCTTTGCCATGTGTAATACCGATGCTCAACTAACTTTCATTTCAAATGGCAAACTACTAAGCAACCATTCATCTAATTTGGGGCATATTATAACCAAAACCCGGATGCAAATATGCAATAAAACCTGCTATTTTTCGCTTTAAACACTAGTATCGCACCATTTCGGTTCTCTTTGGGGTAAAATGTGTCGCTAAAATAAAGCAGACAGTCTAGCACTTTCTTACTGCAGGCAATAATCGTAACCTCAATAACCGCTCACATTTAAATTAACAGGATTAAAATGGCTAAAAACCAACCGACTAAAGGTCAAGTTAGGATCATCGCAGGACAATGGCGATCAAGACGTTTACCTATCCATGATCTTGAGGGGTTGCGACCAACCACAGACCGTATTAGGGAGACTTTATTCAATTGGCTAGCAGGCGATTTAGCCGGCGCTCGTGTGCTTGATTGCTTTGGTGGCAGTGGTGCCCTTTGTCTTGAGTCTCTGTCTCGATACGCAAGCTACGCCAAGGTATTCGAACTGCAAACCAGCGCAGCGCAGCAATTAACCCAAAACCTTAATACACTGAAATGTGATCCAACAATGGCTGAGGTCATTAAAGGAGACACATTAACCCTGCTAACAGTAGAACCTAGTGAAAGTTTCGACATTGTCTATATCGACCCTCCCTTCAGAAAAAACTTGGCCGAGAAAACCATCACACTGCTCACTCAACACCACTGGCTCAAAAACAACGCACACATTTATGTAGAAACAGAAAGTGAACTCGCAGATCTTTGTGTACCCGAAAACTGGTTATTACAAAAAGAAAAAAAAGCAGGCCAAGTTATCTATCGCTTATATCAATACCAGCCTTAGTATCAACCTTAAGATGAGTGGCTATAAAAGCTTGTTAAATCGACATATATCGTGCAATTTGAAATTTGTTTGATATTAACGCGGTCTATTACGGAGCATAGTGAAACTTATTTTTGCAAAATAAGCGATAACGATTACTGCAATAAATATGATGTCAAACACCCTACAGCCCATTCTTATGGTAGACTCACTGTAACTCATTATTGGAAGCTCTATGTTTACGCTCCTACGTCGTCATACATTATTAGTCTTAACCCTGCTCGCCATGCTGAGCCAAGGGGTATTGGCGAATACTGCAACGATGAAGGTAAACCAATCACATACAGCGATGATGTCAATGGTACACAATGGCAACATAATGAGTATGCAAAATCAGGCTATGTGCCACATGGAGCAAGCCAACACATCCCCTTGTATTGACTCATCTAACTGCAATGAAAATCAACCAACTAACAGGCTAAATAACCTAGTTACAAATTGCTGTGACGGTGACGGTCCCTGTAAGTCTGACTGCGATCATTGTCTGGCTATCTCTATAACAGCCACTCTATTCAGTCTTAAATCTTGGACTGGTTATAGTCCATCTGAGTTTATCTTTATCACCAAAATGCCTCATTTTCATTCTATCTCTTTGCCTCAAGATATTAGACCTCCAATAGCATAACGTAATACTTAATAGCCCTTTATAGATTTGGTCTTTCTGAACTTAAAAGTTGCTATACAAAATGATTACTTTATCTATCCAATTGATAATATAGATTTACGATCTATTATTTTAACGCTATCAAGCGACATCGATGAGCGATATATCGAATACTATTATCTCTTGTGATCACATTCGCCATGGCTTGATTGGTTTTACTGCAGCTTGACCTCTGTCAGTGAGCATCAACATTAAGCATTATGAGTCAATAAAATATGAATACCAAACACAATAAATTCACCTATTTACTTAGTTTTTTTATGTTCGCGGCACCTCAGTTCGCTCATTCGCAAGCGCTCGTTCAGACACGTTCTGACATTAAGCAAATAGCCCCTATAGATGAAAAATCCCAGCATGAGATTGCGACTTACTCTTGCCCTATGCACCCCGAACAAACCAGTTCCAAAGCAGGAAGTTACTGCACTATCTGTCACATGGAGCTTATCGAAAGTGAAGAAGAGGAGGAAAGCGAGGAAATGGATCACTCAAGTCATGATATGAGTGCCATGAAAAATACACATACCTTTGAGGATCCTTATCCTTCTCAAGAAGCAACATCCGCAGATGTCGTTTTTAATGCAGCAAAACCAGCCTCATTCAATGATGATGGTGGCAGCATCAAGTATGTCTGCCCCATGCATGCTCATATCATAAGTGATGTCCCGGGTACTTGCCCCATTTGTGGTATGGATCTGGAAAAAGTGGAAGTGGGTGGTAATAGCAAGGAAATAAAGATTGATGTGTCCGGTGGCATGCAACAAGCACTGGCCTTAAAAGTCGCTAAAGTCGAAAAAGATACTCTGTGGCAATTTGTGCAAACCGTAGGCCAAATTGATTATGATGAAAGCCAAATAAATCATATGCATGCCAGAGTAAACGGCTGGGTAGAAAAATTAACCATCACATCTATCGGGGATAAAGTCACTAAAGGCCAACTATTATACGAGATCTACTCGCCGGAACTTATCAATGCTCAGGATGATTATCTCTTAGCGCTAGATACGCTCAAACGTGGAGGCAGTGATAGATATCAAGATCTCGTCAGAAAAGCAGGACTAAGACTCGAACTGCTGGGTTTTCAGACGTGGCAAATTAACGCTTTAGCAAAATCCAAACAGACTCAATATCGTGTTTCATTTTATGCCAAAAATGACGGTATCGTTAAAGCACTTAATATTCGAGATGGTATGTATATCCAACCTGAAACTGAAATGATGGCAATAGTCGATCTCTCTAAGGTGTGGGTCATCGCCGATGTCTTTGAAAATGAACAAAGCTGGCTCGCTGTAGGGCAAAGAACAGAAGTCTCTGTCCCTGCTATGGACATTAAAGCCATTGAAGGAAAAATTGACTACATCTATCCTGAACTCGATCCCATTACCCGTAGCTTACGTGTGAGGATCATAGTGCAAAATACTGACATAGCACTCAGGCCTAATACCTTAGCTAAAATAGGGATTTTCGGTGGGCCAAATAAAGGGGTATTGGTGATCCCTCAAGAGGCGCTAATTCAAACAGGTAAGGAGAATCGGGTCATCGTAAAGCATCAAGATAATAGCTTTACTGCACGCAAAGTCACTGTCGGTATGTTGAGCCAAGGCAAAGCTGAGATCAAGGAAGGTCTTGCAGAAAACGAGCGAGTGGTAACCTCAGGACAATTTCTTCTCGATTCAGAAGCCAGCCTTAAGGGGAGCTTAATGCGCCTTAGCAGCGGCCACCAGCACTAGGAGCTTGTCACATGTTAAAGAAAATAATTGAAGCTTCTATTAAACAAAGATTCATGGTGCTCATTATCACCATCATGCTCACGGTTTGGGGCGTGCAAGAATTAAGAAATACTCCACTCGATGCCCTACCGGATCTTTCCGATGTACAAGTGATCATCAAGACTCCTTTTCCAGGCCAAGCGCCTAAGCTAGTGGAGGAGCAAGTGACTTATCCACTGTCGACAGCCATGCTGTCGGTTCCAGGTGCTAAAACGGTACGTGGCTACTCCTTCTTCGGTGACTCTTATGTGTATGTCATCTTCGAAGATGGCACTGACATTTACTGGGCACGTTCTCGGGTATTGGAATATCTAAATCAAGTGAGCAGCCGCTTGCCTCAAGGTATTCAGCCCTCTCTCGGGCCTGATGCTTCTGGCGTCGGTTGGATTTTTGAGTATGCCTTAGTCGATCGTTCAGGCAACTTAGATTTATCACAACTTAAAAGCTTACAAGATTGGTACCTAAAACTTGAACTGCAAAGTGTCGCTGGCGTCTCCGAAGTCGCCACTGTAGGAGGCATGGAGCAGACCTATCAAATAGTGATAGAACCCGATAAGTTAGCTATTTATCAACTTGATATCGCCTCAATCAAAGACGCTATCGCCAAATCAAACACCGAAGCTGGAGGGTCTGTTATCGAGATGGCAGAAGCCGAATATATGGTTCGGGCCAAAGGCTACCGACAAACCTTAGATGACTTCCGTGAGATCCCTTTGGGGATCACTAGCCCGTCAGGCACCGGACTGCTGCTCAAGGATGTGGCAACCGTCCGTAAAGGGCCCGCTTCTCGCCGTGGTATTGCCGAGCTTGATGGTGAAGGTGAAGTCGTCGGCGGCATTATCGTCATGCGATATGGCGAAAATGCACTCGCAACCATAGAAGCAGTTAAAGACAAACTGGAACAATTGACATCCGGTTTACCTGAAGGAGTCGAAATTATCCCGACCTACGATCGCTCACAACTAATCGAAAGCTCAGTAGAAAACCTATTCCACAAGGTGATCGAAGAGATGTTTGTCGTCGGTGTAGTCTGTTTATTATTCTTGCTGCATGCCCGCTCAACCTTAGTGGCTATCATCACCTTACCTTTGGCTATACTCATCGCCTTTATCGTGATGAATAAGATGGGCGTTAATGCCAACATTATGAGCTTAGGCGGCATTGCTATTGCCATTGGCGCTGTGGTCGATGGTGCTATCGTCATGATCGAGAATATGCATAAACATTTGGAACATTTCGAGGAAAAACATCAACGTTCACCTAATAATATCGAGCACTGGAAAATCGTTTCCGAAGCATCAATAGAAGTCGGGCCTGCGCTGTTCTTCTCGCTGGTGATCATCACGCTCAGCTTTGTGCCAGTGTTCTCGCTTGAAGCACAAGAGGGACGCTTATTTAGTCCTCTGGCCTATACCAAAACCTTTGCAATGGCTGCAGCAGCGGTTCTTTCCATTACCTTGGTGCCTATTCTGATGGGCTTTTTCATCAGAGGAAAAATCCCCAAAGAAACCAGTAATCCCATTAACAGAGTATTGATTGCTATGTATAAACCATCTCTAACTATGGTATTAAGGTTCCCTAAAATGACCTTAGTTGTTGCACTCATTGCCCTGATGAGCGCTTGGTATCCATTAAGCAATATGGGCAGTGAGTTCATGCCAGAGCTCGAGGAAGGAGATCTGCTCTATATGCCCACGGCATTACCAGGGATCAGCGCCAGTAAAGCCGCAGAAATTTTACAACAAACCGACCGCCTGATAAAAACAGTACCGGAAGTCAAACGGGTATTTGGTAAGGTGGGCCGCGCAGAAACCGCAACCGATCCTGCGCCGCTGACCATGCTGGAAACCACCATCATGCTCAAACCACGTGATCAATGGCGTGAAGACTTTGCACTCAACGATATCATAGAACAACTGCAACAAACGGTTAAAATACCAGGGCTGACCAATGCGTGGGTGCAACCGATTAAAACACGAATTGATATGTTATCAACGGGCATTAAAACCCCAGTTGGGATCAAGATAACAGGTGCTGATGTCGACGAATTACAAGCCATAGGCACCGATATTGAAGCCATTTTGAGTAAGCTAACCAACACAAAATCTGTCTATGCAGAACGTGTTGGAGGTGGGCGATATATCGACATCACACCAAAACTCGATGTGGCCTCTCGCTACGACATGACCCTAACGGATATTCAAGACGTGGTCCGTTATGCCATCGGCGGCATGGATATCGGTGAGTCGATTCAAGGCGCCGAGCGCTACCCAATTAATCTACGCTACCCACGAGAATTAAGAGATAATATCGAGAAGCTCAGAGAGCTACCTGTGATCACCAAAACAGGGCATTACCTGCCGCTTCGCAACCTCGCTGACATCGAAATCACCGACGGCCCCCCCATGCTTAAAAGTGAAAATGGTCGTCTTATCTCTTGGGTCTTTGTCGATATAGAAGGCACTTCTATCGGTGAGTATATCGAACAGGCGAAAATCGCACTTGATAGCGAACTCCTGATCCCGCCAAGATACAGTTACGCTTTTGCGGGCCAATATGAATATATGCAACGAGTGGACGCTAAATTACAGAAGGTGATCCCGATGGCCCTAGGGGTGATATTTATCTTATTGATGCTCACGTTCGGCTCTACACTGCAAGCAGGTATCATCATGCTAAGTCTGCCTTTCGCATTAGTTGGCAGCGCCTGGTTACTCTACGCCTTAAACTTCAACATGTCTGTTGCGGTCGCAGTCGGCATGATAGCCCTTGCCGGTGTTGCCGCCGAATTTGGTGTCGTCATGTTGGTCTATCTTAATAATGCCATTAAGCATAGAAAAGAAACCGGAAGTTATCGATCCACAACCGATCTAACAGAGGCCTTAATAGAAGGCGCTGTGATGCGAATTCGCCCTAAAGCCATGACAGTAGCAACTATCTTTTTTGGACTATTGCCGATTATGTGGGGCTCAGGTTCCGGTAATGATGTGATGCAGAAAATAGCGGCACCTATGATTGGTGGTATGGTCACCGCCCCGCTACTTTCTCTATTTGTATTGCCTGCTTTATACCTGCTGATTTACTCACGCAAACTCAATACGGCATAAGGCTCATCCACGTTGCTGTAAGATAAAACGCCTGCTTATGTCGGCAGGTGTTTTATCACCATCATCCACAGCAAAATACAACATCTAATGTGCAGGGAATTCACTGCATTCTTCGGTCATCCCCCTAAAAGGGCAAATCTTCGGCTAACCATTGAGGTATTTACTCACTTTCATCAACCAACCCTTAACAGCATAAACATGTGTATTTTAGTGCGTTTATTATTTTTTATGTCTATGCTGAATATGATAGTAAGAGACTTAACCTTGCAATTAATTTAACGCTATAAGCCTAGCCACTTTCAAGCCAATCAATCCATCACTAGAATTTCAGTGTGATTGAGCATTGATCTGAGGAAAGATCATGCCACTGCCACTGACACAAAAACAAATCCAACTTGTTCAGCACTCATTTAGCTTAGTTGAACCAATCGCAGAGCAAGCAGCAGATATTTTTTATGACTCTCTATTTAAAATAGATCCTTCCCTGAGGCCACTTTTTAAAAATGATATAAAAGTTCAAGGTCGCAAACTCATCGCCATGCTAAAAGCCGCAGTACAGGGATTAGAAGATCTTGATGCTTTAGTGCCAGTTCTAAAACAGTTGGCTCAAAGACACAACGGCTATGGTGTCAAAAAAAGCCACTTTACCCCAGTGGGAAACGCCCTACTCTACACATTAAAAACGGGCTTAGGCAAAGAGTATACCGAAGAGGTGCGGCAAGCATGGATCGTCGTTATACATATAGTCGCTAACACCATGAAGGCTGAAATTCAGGGCTAACCTGCTCACGAATCAAGCAAAAGGTTGGTGCTAACTTTATAAAGAGAGAGATAGGTCGCCTTATAAATCTAGGCTATTTATACCCAGCTCACTATATAACGCGAAATTAATGACCACATGCCCGCTAAATACTTAAGATCTTAACATCTGGGTATCACTCTCAGCTTCTATCACAATTTGATATCAAGTTTTGAGCCATTTTACGATTCTGCTATCGCAGAGTTAAGCGTTTAACTAAATTCATTATTGAGGTTTATTTTGTCTGCTTTTTACCACAGATGCCGTTATTTTTTACTCCCTTTGTTCGCCACTGGTTTATCACTAGTCATTATTCAGCTCTCTCAATCACGCTTTCCAGCCTGGCAAGAGATTATTGAATCACTTCCCTATTGGCTACTTCCAATTGGGATAGTGATCACAACACAGTTTAATAGAAGTCGCTTAGCCTATCTTGCCACTTTACTACTGGCTTACTATCTACTTACTACCGACCCCAGATTTGCCATAAAAAATCTACAACAATATTCAGAGATCATCTTACTTGGTGGCACATTCACCATAACTTGGTTCGCTTTCATTAAAGACAGAGGGTTACTATCTCTTCACAGCTTGGTACGAATACTAGGGATCATACTTAGCTTCACCGCTGCTTTTGGCTGGCTCTGGGCCAACGCACACTCCAAGGTGAAATTCGATATCGATCTCCCAGACTTTATTACCATGGAGATCCGTATATTAATCCCTCTCACCCTATGTGCTTTATTAGTTTGCTTACGTGGGATTTGGCTATCTAATCTGGCCAGTACCGCTATCGTCATTACCTTAGCATTATGGACAATACATTTTTTATTGCCAAACCCACTCCCTATTGCAGTCTCAACCTCTGTACTGGCGGTCATTTACTTATTAACCGTACTCACAGATTCCTATTTTTTGGCTTACCGTGATGAATTAACTGGCCTCGCGTCCCGTCGAGCGCTCTATACATTGGTACTTTCTTTAAGTCGAAAATACTGTGTTGCCATGTTAGATATTGATCACTTTAAGAAATTTAATGACACCTATGGCCATGATGTCGGCGATCAAGTCCTGAAACTGGTCGCCAGTAAAATTGCTGAGGTAGCTGGAGGTGGTAAAGCATTTCGTTATGGGGGGGAGGAATTCACCATCGTATTTTCTCGTAAAGACACTTCATCAATTCTGATCCACCTCGAAGAAGTGCTTACAAATATTGAGAATTACAGCATTACGATCCGCGATGAGAAACGTAAAAAACAAACCAAGAAACAGCGCAGTACAGCGCAAGGAAAAAGTCACAAAAAAACCGTTAACGTTACTATTTCAATTGGGGTTGCTGATCATCAAAGCAATGAAGCTTTCGATCAAACCATGAAGCGAGCTGACTTAGCTCTCTACCGAGCAAAGAAAAAAGGCCGCAATCAAATCTGTGTCTAATGCCATTAAACATCAATCTTAGCCCAATTCTATGTTTACTAAAATTGGGCTAAGCAAGCTACAGAGAATAAAAATAGTAAATTTGCGATTTCATTCGAATAATAATGCCACGAACTACATCTAAAAAACCTAATAAAGCGGTAGGTTTATCAGTGGATATCCAAGCTAAACCCACTGCACCAACAGGCAAATCATAGTCTCCAGACTCTTCCAGCTGCAAGCGAACAAAGTGGTGTTTATTACTCATATTCTGCCCAGTTGTTTGACGTACATTGTCATCTTTGGCGAATAAACTTCCTTGCGCCTCTCCTGTGGCCTCGATAATTCCTTCAACATGAGCACGAAATACTTTACCCGGGTAAACAGCAGAAGCAAACTCGGCACTTTGGCCTACTTTTACGTGGCGTATCGCCTGATGATTGACTCGCATCAAGACGTATTTTTCATCTGTGTACATTTGAATTCGAGGTATGCGCCCCACAAACTGGCCCTCCCTCATGATGAAATTAGTCAAGTAACCTTCTGTTGGGGCATATATTTTAGTGCTATCTAATTCCCATTGAGCCATTGCTAAATTTTCAATTTCTCTCTCTAAATCTGACTGCCGACTCTCAACGACAAGGTGAGACTTATCGATATCAAGATTAGCTTTGTGCTCTTCAAGCTTAGCCTTTTCAACACTTGAAAGATAACTATTAAGCTGAGATTTAGCTAACACTATCACGGTTTCCTGCTCATCTAACTGACTTTGAGTTATCGTATTTGGGACACCCTTATTTTGCTCAATATAACGAGCCAGTGTTTTCTCTTTCCAACTCAAATCTTTCTGCGCCGCTAATACTTGGCTATGAGTTATCTTAGTATCAGCTAGCACACTCTGATATTGCTTTACCATAAACAGCACATCTTCATTCGCTAGCTTTAATGCGACACGCGCCGATCTTACATCAACTTTGGCCTTATTTAACGATATGAGGTAAGGCTCATCATCCAACTCATACACTAACTGACCTTTCTCAACCCGCTGGTTAGGTTTAACATAAATACGCTTAACAGCACCTTGAATTTGAGTCGACTCAGGACGTAGCTGAATATGGGGTGACTGCACTAATGATCCCCCAGAAAGATCCATGGGCGTATAATTAAGTAAACCTACCCAGACAAATAGGAGCCAGCTACCACCGCCTATATAAGCAAAAGCTTTGGAAAACTTGTTCCATGGCATGCCTGCGAAGCGAAGTAAGTAAATAAACAACGACCAAACCGCTAATCCTTCAAGCATGGTTCGATACCTCTTTCTCTAATGGCTGCTCATTCACCGTCTGCAACTCGACATCGGTAGGAGTTTCATGCCAAATATCTCTCACTTTTGTTAATGCTTTTTCACCATCGACAAACGCAACAAAAACAGCCAATACCCACACCCAATGCCAAACAAATCCAATCCAGGTAAGCACGGTAATTAACCCTACCTGGCTGTGTTCTTTTTCATGAGCTTTATTGATAGGAAGTTCATGAATTTTCCAAAAACCCACCGCAATAGCACAAATTGTCCCAACCATACCGACAAATGCTATAACATGAAGGGCTGTGTCGGCACCTGTACCGACAAACGGCATTCCGAATAAACTCATACAAAACAGCCTTTAAATGAATATCAAAAATACAGTCTGACCTGCATCAAAAATGGGGCAAGACAAAAGGTCTAATCATATCAATTTTGAACCCATTATGATTAAATAAGCCTTTACCTATCCAAGATCAGACATCCGCCATGATATTTAACACCTCATTTATTCGCGTCTGTTATTTAAAGCCTTTATTTGATGGAATGGAACATGTCTTCGGCATCAGTTACCGAGAACTTCACATCCCAGATGCCCTGATTCAGGAACCAATGGCACTTATCCCGTTCAGTCAAGTCGGCCAATGGTTAACTCAACTTGCTGACATAAGTCAATGTCCTTGCTACATGGTCAAACTTAATCAGTATCTTAATTTCGATCTATTAGGAATTAATGGCATAGATCCACTTGCCACGCCTAATTTAGCCATGACCATACGCAAAATAAACTATGGTATTGTCAGCCTGCATTCTGGTGCGAGCTATTATGTAAGTCAGTCAGCAAAAATAATGAAATGGTGTTATAAAAATCCCTTCCTGTTTACACACCAAAAAAGCCATGATTCACTTAGAGTCGCTATCATGTTACTTAATACTCTGCGCCACTTTCTAGGCAATGAATACCAGCCAATTAGGGTCCATATCAGTGGTTCAGCCATCGGTCATCAACAGGTGTCAGATCTGTTTGGTTGCTCTGTCATTTGGAATGCGCCACAAACTGAAATATGGTTCGATGTCGACCACATGATTCAAACAATCGTCCAAGAAAAAACGTTCAATGCCACAATTACGATGCCAAGATCTCAATTTGAAAAATACCTCAACATGCCTCAACCACATGACGCCCCTAAAATATTATTCGAAATGATAAACTACTCTCGTTTTTACAACCTGCCGACCGTTAAGGGGATAGCACAACTGATTGGTATTTCAGAGCAAAAATTACAACGACACTTACAGAGACAAGGATTTACTTTCTCTAGTATGTGTAATTATATTCTTAGTAATCAAGCGATTGAATATATGTTAGATGGCAAGGAAATAGTAGAGATAGCTAAGCTGCTTGGCTATGCAAACCATCACAGTTTTAGTCGCGCTTTTAAACGGCTTCGAAAATGCACTCCACAGCAGTATCGAGACAAACTGATCAAACCATCTCGATAAAAAGCCTCCGTGAAAGAAGGCATTCATTAGAATGTTATATTAACCGTATACTGGAAGTAAATCTGCCATAGCTAACAAATGACATGCACCAGTAACAAGACCAAACAAGAGGACAATAACTATCACCACATTACCACCGGGTACTTTAAAGCTTGTTGCATTTGGAAATAGCTTCCTCACTTTATAGGCCATCATTGCAGGAACAATGGCTGTCCAAACCGTGGCAGCCAGAGCGGCAAAACCAATCGCTATCAAAAAACCATTTGGAAAAAGTAGCCCTAAAATTGTTGGAGGTAAAAAGGTCACAGTCGCCGTTTTTAAACGTCCTAAACGTGATTCATCAAAACCAAAGAGATCAGCAAGGTAATCGAACAAACCTAAGGTCACACCTAAAAAAGAAGAAGCAACAGCTAGGTTAGCAAAAATAGTGAGCATACTCGTCAGCCAATCATCTGTCATCACATCAGATAAAGCACTCACTAACACGCCCATATTACCACCTTGAGCGATAATACTCACAAAATCACTACGCGCAATATTGCCCATCGTCGCCACTAGCCAACACACATAAATAACGAAGGCAAGTAAGGTTCCAATCACGATGGCCTTGATAATGGTACAAGAATCTTCTTTACCATAATATTTAACTAAACTAGGCACGTTACCATGATAACCAAAACTCACCAGTCCAAAAGGCAGCGCTGCCAACAAATAAGGTAAATAGGTATCTTCACCATCGGGGGTTAATAACTTAACTGTATCAACATCAATCAGCAAGTTGCCCACCGCAAGGAAGAAGGTAATGACCATACCACCAAGCATAATTGTCGTGATTCTATCGACAGCCTTCGTACTAATAAACACAATAAACGCCAAGCCGAGTGCAAAGACTAAACCTGCAACACTTTGTGGCAGCTCTATACCTGCAGTCTCTAAGCTATGGTTGACAATCGATCCGCCACCACTGATGTAAGCATAAGCAAGAATATAGAGCACAAATGCGATAGATGAACCATTGACTATCCGCCAAAAGTTACCAAGAGTCTGATGCGTTAACGTATCAAAACTAACTCCTGATTCGAAATGAAGGTTAGTCTCAAGCAGTAATAAGCCCGAAACCAGCATACAAAACCAAACAGCCAGTAGCATAACAAGTGAGTAAGCGAACCACATTCCAGCCCCTACCACCGGTAGCGAGAACATCCCGGCACCGACCGCCGTTCCTGCAATGATCATCGCTCCACCGAGCACCGACTTACCTGCAGCTTTATCTTTAGCTGCATTCATATAATTTGCCATATAATCCTACGTCTTAAAATCTGAATAATGGCCAGTCATTGCCAATAATATTAACTGCCTGAATGTTACAACACATTAGGCTGTTCTCTCCGATGCCACGCTATCAACAATCGTTTGCCTTACTGAAGATCTCAGTAAGCCATTAGCGCGCGCTCTGATCCTTTGTACATCGACCTTACTGCCACTGCCTGATAAGTAACCAAGATCTTTTAACTTCACACTAAGTGTCCTATACAGATTCTTATCATAGAATTCAGGTGCGGTTATATCGTGTAAAGCACCTAGTCTTTTCGCTAATCGATGGCTTTCACGTTCAAGATCAGAACGTTCCATTTCAGGAAAGTCAGCTAAAAGATTAAAAATAATAGCGTAACGCTGCAATGTCTCACTCACAGTACCAGCAAGCAGTAACAACTGATTAACTCTCTGTTCTACGACACTAAATACTTCATTTTCAGTGATAAGTTCCTGCTCAATAAATAGATCAAGTATTTCCTCAACCAACTTAGCGGTATCACTCACCCCCATAAACAATTCGGCCTGAAGCAAAGGATAAAAGTCAGCAATGACATCTATAATTTCAGCTCTGGTGCTGCGCTCATGTTGTGTCAAGCAGCTAGCCACAAGGGAAGGAATGATCATCAGATGAATAATGTTATTACGATAATAGGTCATCGCAACAGCGATACTTTCATCAATAGAAATAATATCGCCCAATGAATCACTGTCCAATCGTAGTTTATTAAGCTCTAACCCCTGTACCACTAATTGCTTACCATCGCCTTCAACAACAGACGTATATGAGGTATAAGGCAAGTCTTTAAGTAATTTCAGGTAAAGGTCTAGCTGCTTTTCAAGTTGAGATCTCTCAAGCGCATTCTGTTCAGATGCTAACAACACTAAGCTGGTTAAGGTCACAGAGCTCACCGCTGCCGCATCATTAATATTCGTCATCACTTGATTGGCGAGTATATTGACGGCAGGCGTTAACCAGGTTGGTTTCTGCTCAGGATCATTAGCAATTTCCTCTCGCCAATTAGGCGCTTGTTCATTTAAAAAAGTATGTAAAGTAATGGGCTTGCCAAAATTTACATACCCTTGACCAAAGTTACCTAACTTGCGTAACGCACCGAAAAATTGCCAAACCGATTCTTTCTTTTTCTTCTTGCCACTTAATTCTTTGTGGTAAGTCGCCACTTCCATCACATGATCATAACCAAGATAAACAGGGACAAGTGTCACCGGACGTTTCATCCCCCGCAGCACGCTATTTAGCGTCATGGCGAGCATCCCTGTTTTAGGTGCTAACAGGCGTCCAGTTCTCGAGCGGCCACCTTCAGTGAAATATTCAACTGAATAGCCTTTAGTAAATAATTGATCCAAATATTCACGAAAAACGGCAGTGTATAATTTATTTCCTTTAAAACTTCGGCGAATAAAAAAAGCACCACCTCGACGGAACATGGGCCCAGCAGGCCAAAAATTAAGGTTGATACCGGCAGCAATATGCGGAGGCACCATACCTTGGTAATAAAGAATATAAGAAAGCAGTAGATAATCCATATGACTTCGATGGCAAGGGACATAAATAATCTCATGACCATCATGGTGTAACTGCCTGATCTGCTCTGCACCTTTAATATTGATGCCTTTATAGAGCTTATTCCATAGCCAGGTTAAAAAACGTTCGGTGATACGCACAAGACTATCTGAGTAATCCGCCGCGATTTCATCTAAATATTCCATCGCTTTGGCTCTGGCCTCAACTTCAGAAATTTTCTTACTTACCACCTCTTCTTGAATGGCTTTCTGCAGCGTTTCAGAACTGACTAATGCATGAAAAAGAGCTTGTCTTTTGGGTAAAACAGGTCCTGTCATCACTTTACGCTGTCGACTAAAATGCACTCGTGCTACACGCGCTAATTTTTGCGCAATACGTTTGTCAGTACCGTGTTCATCTGCCATATTACGAATTGAAACAGAGTTAGAAAATTGCACAAAGTTATGTCGACCCAAGAACAAAATCATCAAACACTTTCGCAACCAAGTGGGGTTTTCACGCTCCAAGACAGCAGCTTTCATCGTGTCATCTTCTTTACCTGGCGTTCTGCCCCAATAAAGACTGACTGGCACAAGTTGAACATCAAGATCTGGACTTCTTTTATGGGCCTTTAACAAATTCATAAAACTACTAAGAAAGAATTCGTTACTTTTCCGTTGGCCCATAAGTGGTTTGGCAGCTTCTAAACAAACCACCCTAGGACTTAATTCCCCGCCGACCTCCAGCGGATCGTAAGGGCTCGGTAAGCCTAATCCTTCTGTTATTTCACTCAGGGCGGCAATATCACTGAGAGACTCAGTTTTCATCACATAAACAAGGGGCCTCTCGGGATCTAAATTAAGGTCCTTGAACGGTTCTTGCGGTACAACAATCGTCTGCACTAACTTATTTTGAAGCCAGCGTAATGATTTAAACCAAAGGGAATCTTGTTTGGACATTATTCTTATACAATGTATTTTAATTTAATGGCTACATAGAGTATCAGATATAGATACATCCACCAAATTAGCTCAGCTCAATGACAAATATCATCTATCACCATCGACTAAGGGTTAAACAAAACAAACGATAAAGAAGAGAAAAACGATTAACACTGGTTAATACTTGCACTGCATGAAATACTGTATATACTGACAGTTACTGTATAGAAAGACAGGATTTACCATGAGACCATTGACACCACGACAAGCTGAAATCCTTGAACTAATTAAGTGCAATATTGTTGACACAGGTATGCCACCAACTCGTGCGGAAATCGCCACACGTTTAGGTTTTAAAAGTGCTAACGCCGCAGAAGAGCACCTAAAAGCCTTGGCTAAAAAAGGCTGTATTGAAATTATCCCAGGCACATCTCGTGGTATCCGCTTAACTCAACTCGAAGAACCTGAAGAGTCTGGCTTACCCTTAATAGGACAAGTCGCAGCAGGAGAGCCTATTTTAGCTCAAGAACATGTAGAACAGCGCTATAAAGTTGATCCAAACATGTTCCATCCCAGTGCCGACTTTCTCTTGAGAGTACGTGGCGATAGTATGAAAAATATTGGTATCCTTGAAGGTGATCTTTTAGCTGTCCACAAAGCAGATCAGGCCCGAAATGGTCAGATAATTGTGGCTCGCGTCGAAGATGATGTCACCGTTAAACGCTTTGAGAAAAAGGGCAACACTGTTTATCTTCACGCAGAAAATGAAGATTACACACCCATAGTCATCAACTTGGCTAATCAAAGCCTCAGTATTGAAGGATTAGCTGTCGGCGTTATTCGCAACGGTGACTGGCAATGAATACACTCATAGGTAATAGCCCTAGGCATCCAGGGTTATGGTTGGAACATGAGAATAATCACTCAAGACAATTACAAACGAGCACAGTCACAACAATAACGACCCACACACAAGGGCGTAACGAACTCAAAAAAGTCAGCGCTCAACTCGCGACGCTAAGCCAACAAGGACAATGGATAGTATTGATCAATCCACCAAACATAGATTACAAAAAAATGTTAACTGACGCTGGCCTTAACATGAATCGAGTCCTATTGGTCCACGCCAAAGATGAAGTCGAAACACTATGGGCAATGGAAAAAGCACTAACAAGTGGCACATCAAGTGCCGTATTATGCTGGACTCAATCTTTAGATTCCCGTGATAATCGCCGCCTTCAAATTGTTGCTAAAAGCGCCCGAGCCTTAGGCATTGTAATAGAAGACACCAATGCCAGTTTATATGCAAATAACCGTAACAACACGCTAAATACTGCCATACCACAAAGGGGGTTCTGCTCTGTTCATTAGCAGATTAACCAAGAGATTGACTCAAGCCCCTAACAGGGGCTTTATTTTGAATAAATGGCCTATTTAACAATGCAAAAAATACATACGTAATAAAATTTAAAAGACGGATCATCACTTATTTTTAAAATACGAAAAAGTAATCTTGATCAATATTGCAACACCAAGTAAATTAGTCGCATAACAACGATAATTTGTTATATCCAAACGATTTAGTCGTCTGCAAAGTCAATCAATCCACAGTGATATAACTGCATTGTATTACCTAGCAGAAATCGGAACTGATATATTCAGTCGTAGGTATGAATGTGGGTAATTCTGGCAGTGATTTAATAAAACTGCTTACTTTCACGATAAAAAGTAAAACCACTAACATGCTTTGAAGTCATCGTTGCTTTTTTGGGAACTGAAGAGTTTACATAGAGCAGAGACTTACTGTGTGGCTCTTCTTTGTCTTATTTTTTGACAGAGGAGAAGTCTAGTGAAAAAAACGCTGTATTGCTTTTTGGCGTTGCTGTTTACGTCATCCGTTGTGGCATCACAAATGCCCTTAAATATGACCAAAGGTGTCACAGAGATCAGTGGTAAGGTTTATAGCCTGCACATGATCATTTTATATATTTGTTGCGTGATCGGAGCCCTGGTTTTTGGTGTGATGATCTATTCCATTATTAATCACAGAAAATCCAAAGGTGCTGTTGCAGCCAACTTTCACGAAAGTACCAAAGTCGAGATAGCTTGGACTGTTGTGCCTTTCATCATTCTTATTTTAATGGCTATTCCTGCCACTCAAACCTTGATCGCAATGGAAGATCCTTCTGATGCCGATCTGACCATCAAAATCACCGGTTCTCAATGGAAATGGCACTACAGCTATTTCGACCAAGATATCGAATTTTATAGCCTACTTTCAACACCAAGAACCCAAATTGAAGGGACTGAAATAAAAGGTGAAAATTATCTCCTCGAAGTTGATAAGCCATTAGTGCTCCCCATCAATAAAAAAGTCCGTTTTTTAATGACCTCCGAAGATGTTATCCACTCTTGGTGGGTACCCGCTTTTGCCGTTAAAAAAGACGCCAATCCTGGGTTTATTAATGAAGCTTGGACCCGAATTGACATACCTGGTACTTATCGCGGTCAATGTGCTGAATTATGTGGTAAAGATCATGGATTCATGCCCATTGTTGTCGAAGCCGTTTCTGAAGCAGATTTTGATATCTGGTTAGCAGAACAGAAAAATCAAGCCAATTCTGCCGCAAAAGAAGCCCAAGCCGCTTTAAGCCAAACCTTAAGCATCGAGGAACTCATGGCACAAGGAGAGCAAGTATATATGGCACGCTGCGCCGCTTGCCACCAACCCAACGGCATGGGTTTACCCGGCGTTTTCCCTGCAATGAAAGCCAGTAAAATAACCACCGGCCCGTTAACTGATCACTTAGAAATAGTCATTAATGGTAAAACAGGCACGGCGATGCAAGCTTTCGCAAAACAATTAACAGCGCAAGAGATTGCAGCTGTAATTACTTATGAACGTAACGCCTGGGATAACAACACTGGTGATACGGTTCAGGCTGCTGATGTTAATCAGCACGGCCAATAGGGGAACGCTATGACGAGTTTAACGCACGAAGCACCAGAAAATGTGGATCCTGAGCTCAATCAAGCGGATCACCATCATGAGCCACTGCCTACTGGCATTAAACGCTGGCTTTTCACCACTAACCATAAAGACATAGGTACACTCTACCTTTGGTTCAGTTTTATTATGTTCCTGACTGGTGGTGCCATGGCTATGGTGATCAGAGCTGAATTATTTCAGCCTGGTTTACAGTTAATTGAGCCGAATTTCTTTAACCAAATGACGACAGTTCATGGGCTGATAATGGTCTTTGGTGCTGTGATGCCTGCTTTCACAGGATTAGCTAACTGGCTTATTCCTATGATGATTGGCGCCCCAGATATGGCGTTGCCCAGAATGAACAACTGGAGCTTTTGGATCTTACCTTTTGCTTTTACCATTTTGCTCAGCTCACTCTTTATGGAAGGTGGTGGGCCTAACTTTGGTTGGACTTTTTACGCGCCATTATCCACGACTTATAGCCCTGACAGCACAGCATTATTTGTCTTTGCAGTACACATTATGGGGATCAGTTCCATCATGGGAGCCATTAACGTGGTGGTGACTATCGTCAACATGCGAGCACCTGGCATGACTTGGATGAAGCTACCTCTGTTTGTTTGGACCTGGCTTATCACCGCTTTTCTCTTGATCGCAGTGATGCCAGTACTCGCAGGGACTGTGACCATGGTACTAACAGATAAATATTTTGGTACTAGCTTCTTTGATGCTGCAGGTGGTGGTGATCCTGTGATGTTTCAGCATATTTTCTGGTTCTTCGGACATCCTGAAGTCTATATTATGATTTTACCCTCGTTCGGTATCATATCAGCAATAGTACCCACTTTTAGTCGCAAGCAGTTATTTGGTTACTCTTCCATGGTATATGCGACATCCAGTATTGCGATACTGTCTTTTCTCGTGTGGGCACATCATATGTTCACCACGGGGATGCCTGTGTTTGCTGAACTATTTTTTATGTACTGCACCATGCTGATCGCCGTGCCTACTGGCGTGAAAGTATTTAACTGGGTGGCGACGATGTGGCGAGGGTCTCTCACATTTGAAACCCCCATGTTATTTGCTATCGCCTTTATCATTCTTTTTACTATCGGTGGTTTTTCAGGTCTGATGCTCGCCATCACCCCGGCTGATTTCCAATATCACGATACCTATTTTGTGGTCGCGCATTTCCACTATGTACTCGTTACCGGTGCTATATTTTCTATTATGGCCGCCGCTTACTATTGGTTACCAAAATGGACTGGGTTTATGTACGATGAAAAATGGGGCAAAATTCATTTTTGGTGCTCAGTTATTTCGGTGAATGTGCTCTTTTTCCCAATGCATTTCTTAGGATTAGCCGGGATGCCAAGACGTATTCCTGATTATGCGGTGCAATTTGCAGATGTGAACCAAATTGTGTCTATCGGGGGATTCGCCTTCGGTTTATCACAGTTTATTTTCCTCTATGTGGTAATCAAATGTATCCGTGGCGGTGAAAAAGCCTCAGCTAAACCTTGGGATGGCGCCGAAGGATTGGAATGGACGCTACCTAGTCCAGCTCCATACCATTCTTTCAGTACACCACCGGAGGTTAAATAGTCATGAATCATAAGGCTAAGTCAAATAAAAAACTGATCACTATGCTAATAGCAGGTTCTGTTGGTATGTTCGGTTTCGGCTTCGCCTTAGTTCCGCTCTATGACGTGCTCTGTGACCAACTGGGTATAAATGGCAAGACCAATAGCACTGCAAGCATTTATAAATCGATGATCATAGATAAGAGCCGCACTATTACCGTGGAGTTTATGGCACAAATACAAAGCGATATGCCTTGGAAATTTGAGCCTGAAATGAAACGTATGCAAGTTCATCCAGGTGAACTCATCAGAACCAATTTTAAGGCTGTAAACCTCTCATCTAGCGAAACTGTGGGTCAGGCTATTCCATCAGTATCGCCCGGTATGGGGGCAGCCTATTTCAATAAAACTGAATGCTTTTGCTTTAATCAACAAAGATTAATGGCTGAAGCCAGCGCAGAGTTACCACTGATATTTTTTGTGGATCCGGATTTACCAGAATCCATATCAACATTGACTCTCTCTTATACACTCTACAACATCACAGATCGTGGATATGTCGATGCTATAGAGCAAGGAGCAGCAAAATGACAACTAAGCACGAACATTATTATGTCCCATCACAAAGTGCCTGGCCAATTATTGGCGCTGTCGGATTATTTCTGATCGCATTTGGTGCAGGAAGCTATGTACAGCAACTGAACACAGAAGGGGGAAGTGGCGGTTATATATTATTGGCAGGGATAGCTGTCATCATATTTATGGTTTTTGGCTGGTTCAGAACCGTCATCGCCGAATCGATGAGCGGACTTTACTCCCAGCAAATGGATCGGTCTTTTAGACAAGGAATGAGTTGGTTTATTTTCTCGGAAGTCATGTTCTTTGGCGCTTTTTTTGGTGCTTTACTTTATGCCAGAATGATTGCTGTACCTTGGCTCGGAGGCGCCTCTAATAACGCTATGACTCATGAGGTGCTCTGGCCCAGTTTCGAAGCGATATGGCCATTAATAACCACACCTGATGGTACAAAAACTCAAGCCATGGGATGGACAGGATTACCCCTTTATAACACCCTCATTCTGCTCACATCCTCTATTACCTTGCACATGGCTCATGTCAACCTTGAAAAAAATAAACGCTCGGCTATCGCGGTATGGTTGGGAATAACTATCTTGCTAGGCTGTTGTTTTTTGGGCCTTCAAGCTGAAGAATATATCTATGCCTATCAAGAGATGGGGCTCACCTTAGATTCTGGTGTTTATGGTAACACTTTCTTCTTACTAACAGGTTTTCACGGTATGCATGTCACCTTGGGAACCGTCTTTCTGATTGTACTCTTACTGCGAATACTCAAAGGGCACTTTACAGCGGACAAACATTTCGCTTTTCAAGCTGGTAGCTGGTACTGGCACTTTGTCGATGTCGTGTGGTTATGCCTGTTTATCTTTGTCTACGTGCTGTAGTAATAAATAGAGTCTTGATAGGCAATTGACACATTTGCCTATCAAGATCTATCACATTGTTAAACCATATCGCGCTAGTAATGAGGTTAATACGGCCTGACATTAGGCGTTATCACCCCTGTCGCCAAGGCCAATAACAACAAAATCACCACTAATACAGAAAAGATAACCCTACGGCCAAGATATTGGCTCATGGGCACTTTACTTTCTCCTTTAACCAACACAAATAAGGCTCGAGCAAGATTAAATAAAATGAAAAGCAGTAATAATACTAAAGTCAATTTAAACGCTAATAATGTATTCACTCACAATCCTCGACTCTGTTTGGGCGGCACAAGAGTGCTACTCATTATCGCTACTGTGAGTCTATTTATTCTTTTGGTCAAGTTAGGTTTCTGGCAATTATCTCGTGCCGACTTAAAAGAAAACATCCAATCTCAACTGATTGCCAGGCAAGCATCTGCCCCACTCTCTTTTGCTCAACTTCTCTCTTTTCCCTCAACAGAATCACTGACAGGCTATCGGTTCAATGCCACAGTACATCCTATAGGTGAAAAAATATTTCTATTGGATAATCAAATTTTTAATGGTCAAATTGGCTACCTTGCTCTTCAAATTTTACAGATCGCACCTAATACACCTTGGTTATTGGTCGAGTTGGGATTTATTCCTGCAGGTGCTGATAGGCGCCAGCTACCTACATTTCAACATATCAGTAAGATTCAGACGTTAAGCGGACGTTTATATCAAAAGCAGACCAATCCTATGAGCTCAGCACTCATGGCTGAAGCTGGGTGGCCCAAAAGAATACAGAATTTAAATATTACTCACATCGAGAATGTATTGCAGCATTCTGTTGCGCCTGCCGTATTTCAACCAGAATCGATTCTAGAAGTTGATTTACCTCATCCTTGGAAGCCGATTCCCTTTACGGCTCAAAAACACCTTGGCTACGCCTTTCAATGGTTTTCTATGGCATTGGTGTATGCGCTACTGATGATTTATTTCATCAAAGGCAGGCTTAAAAATAACAATTTAGAAACAATTACAAAACAATAAACCTAAATGACTATTGCCAATAGAAACCAGACAAAGTAGGTTAAGTCATAGATCATTTTCTATATCGAAATTAATAAAAATGTCGTTTCCTAGCCGTCTCGGGAAACAAGATTAGTATTGCCTCTATGGATATTGCTTTTTTAGATGCCATATGAGGTATCTAACTAGAGGAGAGAGTATGAACTCCCCCAAAAAGAGCGGCACAAAACCACTTATCATGTTGTTATTAATCTTTATTTTACCTGTTGTTGCAGCCAAAATAGTGCTGAGCATGAACTTGTACCAAGGTGGTGCTACCAATAAGGGCGAATTGCTCTCCATCGGTATCAGCTATGCCTCCCTAGCCATGGAAAATCCAAAACCAAAAGAGTGGCAACTGCTTTATCTATTACCTGAACATTGCGATCAACTATGCCAAGATCGCCTATACATTCTACAACAAAGTCATATTGCATTAGGCAGAGAACAAGACAGGGTTCACACCCTCATTTTACTTAACGCAAACAGCGATACCTCCGCGTTATCTGGCGTCTCATTCGATACAGTTCAAGCAAATAGTTCGATGAGCAACATACTTAATCAGCAACAAATGGTCATTGTCGATCCGCTGGGTAGCCTGATTATACGCTACCCATCAATAGCTGGCCGTGATAATCAAGTTTTACAAGGAAAAGCCTTAATTGCCGATCTCAGAAAACTGCTAAAACTGTCGAGGGTTGGCTGATGCAAATCCCCTCTCTACTCAAAATTACTATCATTTTTACCTTATGTGTCATATTAATGGGTGCTTATACTCGACTTTCAGATGCAGGGCTTGGCTGCCCTGACTGGCCTGGGTGCTATGGTATGTTAAAAGTGCCGAACCAGGCTCATGAGTTAACCCAAGTTCAAAATTTATTTCCTGGCCATGAAGTCGAGCCCAAAAAAGCGTGGCTGGAAATGATACATAGATATATCGCTGGCGCCCTTGGTTTGCTGGTTTTATTGATTTTTATTCTTTGCCTTAAAAAGAATGAGGCTCCAAAAAAGCTGCCAGCCATTATTGCGGTATTAATTGTGTTTCAAGCCGCGCTAGGCATGTGGACAGTCACCATGAAATTAATGCCCATCGTCGTCATGTCACATCTTATTGGCGGATTTACTTTAATTTCACTCCTGCTACTTCTTTACCTCAGAACAAAACCATTATTCCTCTCAAGTGCAGAGACACTCACTCGGGCACTTGCTCCTTTCGCCTTGGCTTGCTTGGGGATATTAATTTTACAAATTATTATTGGTGGCTGGACGTCTTCTAATTACGCTGCACTGGCTTGCACATCATTACCTATTTGTGAAGGTGATTGGTATAAAAATATTAATTTAATTCAAGCGTTTAATCCTTTCCAAGGCGACCACGACAGCTATGAATTTGGAGTGTTAGATTATGCATCAAGAATGACAATACACGTTACTCATCGATTTTGGGCAATCGTGACTGCAGTTATGTTGTTTTTATTAGCCTTCAAACTGTATCAGCAATCTCAATCACCACTCTTAAAACGTTCAGCTGTACTTTTAGTTGCACTCGTATGCTTACAAGTCGCGTTAGGGATCAGCAATGTGGTACTTCATTTACCTTTAGGGATCGCTGTCTCTCATAATGCTGGAGCCGCTTTACTCTTGCTAAATGTAGTTTTTATCAATTATGTACTATGGAAGAAAAGTAATTAACCTTATGAATAAGTATTTACCCCTGACTAAAAACACGTCATAAACCGTTAATTACGCAATATAACTCAAACAACACGGCATCAGAGCAAGCGAGGATTAACCATGGAAAAACCATTTTCTATTTCATCACCCGTCGGTATTGATACTCCGAATCAAGCATTCCAATGGCGTGCCTATTACGAGATGACAAAACCTAAAGTCGTGGTACTTATGTTACTTACCGTTTTAGTGGGTATGTGCCTTGCACTCCCTGGCTCAGTTCCTTTACAGCCTTTAATGATAGGATTAATCGGCATCGGGATGATGGCAGGGGCAGCTGCAGCCTTTAATCATCTCATCGATCGCCGAATTGATGGGTTAATGACACGTACTAACAATCGTCCCCTACCTAAAGGTCGGATATCAATTGTAAAAGCACTCGTCTTTTCAGTCTCTTTAGGTGTAATAGGTTTTGGCCTACTTTACACGTTAGTTAATGAATTAACGGCCTGGTTAACCTTCGCTAGCTTACTCGGCTATGCCGTTGTTTATACCGCCTACTTAAAAAGAGCAACCCCACAGAATATCGTCGTAGGAGGATTAGCCGGCGCTATGCCTCCACTGCTAGGCTGGACAGCGGTAACGGGTGAGTTTCACGGTAACGCCCTATTACTTGTGATCATCATTTTCGCTTGGACCCCCCCCCACTTCTGGGCTTTAGCCATACATAGAAAAGCTGAATATGCCAAAGTAGATATTCCTATGCTTCCAGTCACTCATGGTACCGAGTTTACTAAAACATGCATTTTGCTATACACCATACTCCTCGCTATCGCATGCCTTTTACCTGTCATTTTCGGCATGTCAGGACCGACGTATTTACTCGGCTCAACTCTGCTTAGTTGCGGGTTTCTTTACAAATCCTGGGAACTAAAGTTTGATGATAAACCCGGCCTTGCAATGCAGGTATTCCGCTTCTCCATCTACCACTTAATGTTATTATTTATCGTACTTCTAGTTGATCATTACCTCTGGGTGTAATAGCAACATCACCTCACTGAAAAATAGTAGGACAATGTTATGAGTAAACGGCTGTCAGCATTTTTTATCACATTTGGACTCATCTTATGCGGACTTGGAGCTATGACTGCTATTCGATTTTGGGCCAATACAGTGGAGCCTGAACTGGCCACCAGCTTTCTCTTTCCTACGCCCAAAAAGTTGCCCCAATTCACGTTAAAAGACCAACACGGGAACACTTTTTCAAACACTCAACTGGCCAATAAGTGGAGCCTGTTTTTTATCGGGTATACCTCATGCCCAGATGTATGCCCTACTACCATGGGAAAGCTGACAGCTATATACCCAACATTATTAAAAGATATTGATCTACAAGTTATTTTTCTATCTGTTGATCCACAAAGAGACTCGCAAGATATACTCCTTGCTTATATGGATTTTTTTAATCCAAAATTTACAGCAATCACAGGTGAACATGCACAACTATTTCCCCTCACCCGCGATTTAGGTTTTGTTTACGTCATGGTGGGGGAAGGTGATGATTATCACTTAGATCATAGTGCTTCTATGGCACTTATCTCCCCAGAGGGTTACAAGGTTGCCATCATCAAACCAAAATCAACAACACCAGGCACCTTACCACAAATTTTAACCTCGGATTTAATCTCTGATATACGGCAAATAACCCACTTATATTAAATCAATTAGTATAGAACAACATTCAAGCTCGAAAGATAAACAGCCCATGACTTATCAAGTCAGTGAGAATCGATTATTAGAAAGATAATGTCGTTCATCCATGCCGCTTAACTCAATGCGTTCGAAAAAATTAATCTCAAAAGAGGAAATACTTCTATTTGCCGACTATCTTTTGATCTTGCATGGATGAGAAAAGTAATCCAAAGGAAAATTAAATGTCGGATCAAACTATTAAATTGGATTCTGAAATAACAATTAGGAATATTCAACTCGTATTTGCTCAGCTTTCTGAGCTACTTACCCAAGTTGAAGTCGTTCATATCGATGCAAGCCAATTATCCAGAGTAGATACCGCTGGTGCGCAGTTGCTTTACCTATTTTCCAAAACATGTGATTCCCGCTCCTTAAAAGTCGACTGGTTACATTGTCAAACAGACCTTGTAACCAATCTGGGAGAACTCGGGATCACGCTCCCACATATACAAGTGGATGCACTTGAGGAGGATCCTAAATGAAAAAAATACTGGCGGTCGATGACTCGGCTTCAATGCGTCAAATGGTCGGATTTACATTAAAAACGGCCGGATTTGATGTCACTGAGGCTTGCGATGGTAGCGAAGCACTAAAAGCGGCAAAAGTAAGCACATTTGATCTTGTCATCTCCGATGTAAATATGCCCGTTATGGATGGCTTAACGTTAATTCGTAACTTGCGCACACTTCCCACTTACAAATTCACTCCATTATTGATGTTAACTACAGAATCAGGGGGTGATAAAAAACAGGAAGGTCGTTCAGCTGGTGCTACTGGCTGGATAGTCAAACCATTCAACCCCGAGCAATTACTTGCAACAGTACGGAAGGTATTAGGTTGAGTGCAATTAACAGATCTATGGCGGCAATAAAATATGGAAATCGATCTCAGTCAATTTAGTCAGGTATTTTTTGAAGAGAGTCTAGAAGGTCTTGAAAGCATGGAGTCAGAGCTGTTAAAGCTCGATGTTAATGAGCCAGACGATGAAGCTATCAATACCATTTTTAGAGCCGCGCATTCTATTAAAGGCGGAAGTGCTACTTTCGGATTCTCACAAGTCGCAGATTATACACATTTATTAGAAACCCTGCTTGATGAGATCAGAGATGGCCGTCGACAGATGACTACTGATCACCAAGATATGCTGCTGTTATCGGTTGATTTATTACGTAACATGATAGATGCATTAATGCGAAAAGTGGATTTTGAAGATCCTCTATTAGCACACTTAGAAATTCGATTTACAGCCGCACTCGCTGTTGGATCGAGCACTGAAACCCAAGAAGATAGCACCGCAGAAGAAGTTGCTAACGAAAATTCAGACCTAATGGCAACCTGGACCATAGACTTCCAACCTGGGATCGACATCTTACGGTGTGGTAACGACCCTAACTTAATGTTTAATGAATTAAGGCAACTGGGTGAACTCAGCGTAACTTTAGTCGAATCGACCTTGCCTGAACTAACGGTAATGGATCCGGAAGCTTGCTACTTAAATTGGCAACTAACTTTTGTCACTGAACAGTCTTTAGATCGAATAAAAGAAGTATTTGAGTGGGTAGAAGATGAATGCACGATCAGTTATCACCGTGAAACTAACTTAACCCTAAAAGAGCCAAGTTCAGTCGCTGACAGTCCAGACATTGCGGTTCAAAAAGCAAGCTTAAATCAACAAAATAGCGGAGATAAAACCAAAGCTGTCACCCAGAATAAAGCGCCTGAAGGCGGCTCTATACGGGTCGGTATTGAAAAAATTGATGTACTAATCAATATGGTGGGGGAACTCGTTATCACCCAAGCAATGCTCGGTCAAATCGGCCAACAAGACAGAATAGAGGGTGAGTCCTTACTCGCCATGAAGCAAGGGCTAGAACAACTTGCATCCCACACTCGAGATCTGCAGGAAAGCGTCATGCAGATCCGTATGCTCCCAATTAGCTTCGCCTTCAATCGTTTTCCAAGACTTGTACGGGATATAGGCCAACAATTAGGTAAAAAAGTCGAATTGACCCTTAAAGGTGAAGAAACTGAACTAGACAAAACCGTCATGGAAAAAATTGTCGATCCTTTGGTCCATCTCGTTAGAAACTCGTTAGATCACGGTCTTGAATCCTCTGAAGTAAGGCTCAGTAAAGGCAAACCTGAAATCGGTAACATCACTCTTAATGCTTTCCACCAAGGTGGCAATATTATTATTGAAATAATCGATGATGGCGCAGGATTAGATACCCATCTAATCCGTAAAAAAGCAATAGATAAAGGACTGATTTCAGAAGAGGAAGAACTGAGTGAAGATGCCATTCATCAGCTCATCTTTAAAGCTGGCTTTTCAACGGTTGAAACGGTGTCAGATCTATCAGGTCGTGGAGTAGGCATGGATGTTGTCCGTCGAAACATTAATGAACTGAACGGTTCAATTGAGCTAACATCAATCAAAGATAAAGGCAGCCGCTTCACCATTCGTTTACCACTAACCTTAGCAATACTTGATGGACAATTAGTCCGAGTCGGTAAACATACCTATATTGTTCCTTTAGTATCGATACATGAATCCTTACAAGTTGAAGAGCAGCGTATTAATCGTATCAGCGTGGATCATGAGCTGATAAGACTCAGGGACGAGTACCTTCCTGTCATAAAAGTATTTCAAGAATTCGGCCACGAGGCTGATGCGAAAGAAATTAAAGATGGCCTTATCATGGTCGTTGACGCTAATAATGAAAAAGTAGGTTTACTTGTCGATGAACTCCTTTCACAACAACAAGTTGTCATAAAAAGCCTAGAAGACAACTACAGTAAAGTACATGGAGTGTCAGGAGCAACTATCTTAGGTGATGGTACAGTTGCGCTTATTATTGATATTACAGGGTTAGTCAATTTAGCAGGTATTACCAATATGAAAGAGCATGCGGCTTAGCGCTGAATAGAATGTTACTCACCTACAAGGAACGACGGAGCTTGAGATATGACACAAATAACCCAACAAGAACAAGCTAATGCCGAAGACACCAGTGAACAATATCTTACTTTCATTATGGCAAGTGAAGAGTATGGGGTCGATATTCTTTCGGTGCAGGAAATAAGAGGCTGGGAACCCACCACCATTATCCCCAATTCTCCCTGTCACGTTAAAGGTGTCATTAACCTCAGGGGGACTATTGTTCCCATTATAGATTTAAGGCAAAGATTTGGTATTGAAACCTTAGAATATGGCGCAACGACGGTTGTGATTGTAGTCAAAGTCGCGATTGCCAGTGATCACAAGGTCATTGGCATTGTTGTCGATGCGGTATCTGATGTTTTTAGTGTTAATCACAATGATGTTCGTAGTGCACCAGATTTTGGTGATGATACCGATTTAGGGTTCATAAAAGGATTAACGAACGCAGAAGATAAAATGGTGATCCTATTAGATATTAATAAACTTCTCGGTAGTGAAACCTTGCCTGAAGCAGAGCAACTTTCGCAGTTGGTGCATAATCTTGATGCCGATAAACAGGTCATCAACGGATAATATAAAGTGAGAACCGTATGTTTAATAATTTAAAGTTGAAATGGAAATTGGCTATAGGGTTTGCAATTCCGTTAGTATTCATGCTGGCCATTGCTGCCGTAGTTCACGGAAGTTTAGTCAAGCTTTTGGTTAGCAGTAAATTGGTAACCCACACTTATGATGCGATTGATATTGGTGATTCAATCACCCTGTCATTGGTTAACATGGAAACAGAATTTCGAGGGTATCTTGTTACTGGTGAAAATGAATTTTTGGAACCTTTCGAACAAGGTAAAAAGGACTTTGCTGAATTAATTAAACAAGCTAAAGAGATGGTGGCTGATGAACCAGCTCAAGTGTCGAGAATTACTGAAGTTGAAAAAATTCAGCGCACGTGGATACTACAACATGTGCAAGAGGCCATCAATTTAAGAAAAAGATTCGACCAAAGTGAAGTCACTGAATTTATTCAAAGAGGAATTGGCAAACAATATATGGGTGAAATGCGGTCAATTTTAAATGACTTTGTTGCAGTGGAATCTGGTTTGATCTTGGTACGTGCAAAGGAGAAACAATCCATCGCAGACTTCACTGATTTAGTGACAATTTTTGGTAGTATTTTAGCCGTTATTTTAGGCTCTTTCACTGCTATGATTACGACAAAATCCGTTACTAAACCGCTTAATAATTTAATCGAGAACATGAGTCGTGTTGAACAGGACAGTGATTTCTCTATTCGTTTGAATGTGAAATCAACTGAGGAATTTGGTCAAGCTGCAAAAGCGTTTGATGCCTTGGTAAATGAGGCACAAAATGCACTAAATTCAATTAATGAAACTATGGGTGCCTTTTCTAGCGGAGATCAAAATCAAAGAATTACCACGAATTTAAAAGGGGATTTTCATAAAATAAAATCGGCCGCGAATCTGTTGATGGAAACGGTTCAAACACAGCAAGTCACAGCTGCAGAAACCTTGAGTGAGAACCTACGAATTAAACAAGCCTTGGATGTGTGTCAAGCCAACGTCATGATGGCTGATGCTGACTATAATATTATCTACTTCAACGAATCACTCAAAGGCATGCTCGGCAAAAATGAGCGTAAACTGCAAGAAAGTTTAACTAAGTTTGATATGTCGACCCTAATGGGTACCAATATCGATATTTTCCATAAAAATCCAGCTCATCAAAGAGGCATGCTGGATAAACTCACCAGCACCTATGAAACACAAATTGTGGTCTCAGGTCTCACTTTTGGTTTGATAGCCACACCAGTATTCGATAATGGAAAGCGAACAGGGACAGTGGTTGAATGGCAAGATATGACCGTCCTGCTCGCTAAAGAAGCACAAGAGCAACAAGTCGCTGCAGATACCAACCGCATAAAACAAGCTCTGGATGTATGTAAGGCCAACGTGATGATGGCCGATGCTGACTATAATATTATCTATTTCAACGACTCTCTTAAAGAGATGCTGGGTGAAAATGAGCGCAAGCTGCAAGAAAGTTTAACTAAATTCAGTATGTCGACTCTAATGGGTACCAATATTGATATTTTCCATAAAAACCCTGCACATCAAAGAGGCATGCTCAACAAACTGACCAATACTTATGAGACAAAAATTGTCGTTTCAGGCCTCACCTTTGGTTTAATTGCCACGCCAGTATTCGATAATGGGAAGCGGACAGGGACAGTGGTCGAATGGCAAGACATGACCGTCCTGCTCGCTAAAGAAGCACAAGAGCAGCAATTAGCTGCAGATACTAACCGTATTAAACAAGCTCTGGATGTATGTAAAGCCAATGTAATGATGGCTGATGCCAATTATAATATCATTTACTTCAACGAATCACTCAAAGGCATGCTAGGTGAAAATGAGCGAAAATTACAAGAAAGTTTAACTAAATTCGATATGTCCACATTAATGGGCACTAACATTGATATTTTCCATCAAAACCCAGCTCACCAAAGAGGCATGTTAGACAAGCTAACCAACACCTATGAAACCAAAATTGTCGTTTCAGGTCTCACCTTTGGTTTAATTGCCACACCAGTGTTCGATAATGGAAACCGGACGGGGACAGTAGTAGAGTGGCAAGATATGACCGCTCAGCTTGCCAAAGAGGCTGAAGAGCAAAAAGTATCGGCAGAAAATTCACGCATTAAACAGGCGCTCGATAACGTATCAGCTAATACCATGGTGGCAGATGCTGATCTCAACATTATTTATATGAATGAAGCAGCATCGGCCATGTTTAGAAATGCACAATCTGACATCATTAATGACTTACCCAGCTTCAACTCTAACACCCTAATCGGCACGAACATTGATGGTTTCCACAAAAACCCTAGCCATCAACGTAATCTACTGGGTAATTTAACCAGTACCTTTTCAAGTCAATTAAATGTTGGCGGTCGCACTTTCAAAATTGTTGCCAATCCAATTAGAGAAGCGGATGGCACCAGAATAGGTACTGTGGTTGAGTGGAGTGATCGCACAGCAGAGGTCGCCATTGAACAAGAAATTGATACCATTATTTCATCGGCTTCTGCAGGCGATCTTAGCCATCGCATTACGACTGAAGGTAAAGAAGGATTTTTCCTTAATTTATCGAACGGATTAAACCGCTTAGTGGGCATAGCTGACGATGTAATTTCTGATGTGGTCAATATGTTTGACGGACTGGCTAAGGGCGATTTAACCCGCCAAATAAACGGAGAATATGAAGGTCAATTCAAAAAACTACAAACAGATGCGAACGCAACGGCATCACGATTAACTGAAGTCATTGGTGGCATCAACGAATCTGCCAATACAGTGACATCAGGTGCTGAAGAAATAGCTCAGGGTAACTCAGATCTCAGTCAACGAACAGAAGAACAAGCAGCTTCACTTGAGGAGACAGCATCAAGCATGGAGGAGATGACAGCCACTGTGACCCAAAGTGCCCAAAATGCCACGTTAGCCAATGGATTAGCGCAAGAGGCAAACACTAAAGCTGAACATGGTGGTAAAGTCGTTGATCAAGCCGTGACAGCAATGGAAGCCATTAACGATTCCAGTAAACGTATCTCGGATATCATTGGAGTCATCGACGAAATCGCATTCCAAACTAATTTACTCGCACTTAATGCTGCAGTAGAAGCTGCAAGAGCTGGGGAACAGGGACGAGGCTTCGCCGTTGTTGCAGGAGAGGTTCGTAATCTTGCCCAACGTAGTGCTGGAGCTGCTAAAGAGATTAAAGAACTGATACGCGACAGTGTGGGCAAGGTCACTGATGGCACTCAACTGGTGAATCAATCAGGAGAAACACTTCAAGATATAGTACAAGCAGTCACTAAAGTTGCCGATATGATAAGCCAAATAAGCATCGCATCTGACCAGCAATCAGCTGGAATACAGGAAGTAAACAAGGCAATATCTCAGATGGATGAAATGACCCAACAAAATGCTGCGCTAGTAGAGCAAGTGTCAGCAGCAGGTGATGCGATGGCTGAACAAGCAAGGAATATGAAGAGTCAACTGAGCTTCTTTCAAGCCAAAGAGCAAGCTAGTTCAGGACTCTCTTCCGCCCCCTTAGCTTTAGTCTCTGGTGACTCTCACGGAACATTAAACATTAGTGACGAAGAATGGAATGAATTTTAGGAGAGTCAATTGGAAATCATAGACGAAAAGGAGTTTTCTATGACGCAGGCAGATTTCGAATTTATTCGAAGTCTTGCCTACGAAAACACTGGCATTGTGCTGCCAGAAAGAAAAAAGCACATGGTGTACTCAAGGCTTAGTCGCCGGCTACGCCAACTGAAGTTAACAAATTTTGCTCAGTATTGCTCATACGTTTCTAATACGCCTGATGAACGCATGAATTTCATTAATGCCCTGACAACGAACTTAACAGCATTTTTTAGGGAGGAGCACCATTTTAGCTATCTTGAACAGGTTATCGTCCCTCAATGGAAAAAAGAAAATAAAAATCGACTTAGGATCTGGTCATCAGCATGCTCTACAGGAGAGGAGCCTTATAGCATCGCCATGACACTGGAAAAGCATTTTCCGTCAACAAAATCGGATCTTAAAATTTTAGCGACTGATTTAGACACCAATGTACTGCAAAAAGCCGCTGCCGGCACCTATTCATGTGACTCAGTCACTAATTTGCCTGACCGTTATACTGAAAAGTATGTCAGCCACACGCCTGACAATCAACATATACAGATGCGATCAAATATCCAAAAAATGATCCATTTCAAACAGCTTAATTTACTCGAAAAGTGGCCAATGACAGGCCCATTCGATATTATATTTTGTCGAAACGTACTGATTTATTTTGATAATGAAACCAAGAAAAAAATTATTGCAAAATTCAGGAAAATGCTAAGTCCACATGGCTATCTATTTATCGGACATTCTGAAACGTTAATGAATATTTCTGAAGAATTCGATCTGATAGGTCAAACCATCTATAGGCCTTTAGGGCATGGCGGTCAAAAATTAACAAAACCCAAAGGTTAGGTAAACCATCTATAGATGTTATGCATTCATTGAACTTACACCAGAATGACATTCTATTTGGTCGTCATCATCGCAGCATGCTCCTAAAAAGGAAACTATTATGATAAAAGTCTTGATCGTTGATGATTCACCCTTGGTCAGGCAATTACTGACTCATCTACTCAGTGATACAGCAGATATACAAGTCGTTGGCAGCGCTGAAGATCCTTACGAAGCAAGAGAACTAATAAAAAAGCTACATCCCGATGTACTCACTCTGGACATAGAGATGCCGAAAATGGATGGTATTGCGTTTCTTAGAAATCTAATGAAATTAAAACCTATGCCCGTCATTATGATATCCACGCTCACAGAAAAAGGGGCTGCGGTAACGCTTGAGGCTCTTGCTATTGGAGCTGTTGATTTTATTTTGAAGCCAAAATCAGATTTGACCAATAAGTTAATGGACTACCGAGAAGAGCTCATTGATAAAATTCGCTTTGCATTCAAAAGTAAAATACGACCATATACATCAATACCTAAGCCTATACAGGCTAAAGATAAAATGTCATATTTACAGAATCAAATCATCGCTATTGGCGCATCTACAGGTGGAACCGAAGCCATTCAACGCGTGATATGCCAACTCCCAACTGATCTCCCACCTATTGTTATCGCTCAACATATTCCAGCCGCATTCAGTGCCTCATTTGCCAAACGTCTTAATAATAATGCCGGTATGACCGTTATAGAGGCTAAAGGAGGAGAGCAGTTAAAATATGGTACCGCGTATTTGGCCCCTGGTGATGCGCACTTAATTGTTGAAAAAAAAGGCATGTCTCTTTATACCAAACTATTAGATAGCGAACCTGTCAACCGCCACAAACCCTCTGTAGATGTCCTGTTCGACAGTGTGGCACACTCAGTAGGAAAAGCGGCCTTAGGGATTATACTAACAGGAATGGGTAAAGATGGCGCCAAAGGTTTACTCAATATGAAAAACCAAGGCTCATTTACCCTAGCGCAAGATGAAGCAAGCTCTGTCGTTTGGGGGATGCCAGGGGCTGCCGTCGAAATTAACGCCAGCAGTGAGGTGTTACATATTGATAGGATCCCACCAAAGATCCTCTCTTTATTAAAAGTGAAAAAGAAACACTAAAAATTGTCACCTAAACTTCTAACCCATGCTTGTGAAAACCAATAATAACCTGCTTTGCTTTTACTGGGTACAGTACAATTATAGCGAGATCTACCGACAGGAAGATCTAACTCTGCACGTATGCTAAATTCATTACCACTAAGCCAAAGAGGCGCTTTAGCTCCTTGCCCTTGTACATAGCACATCATTTGATGAGGATAGATATCACTAATATCCAGTGTCACTTTCAATTCAGGTCTCCAATGACCTTTTGCTAACTCAGGATCACTGATATTTTGCGATAAAACGGGCATATTTAAACTATCTAGTTTCACTTTCAAACTTTCTAAATCAGCATACACTCCAGCAACAGGAAATCGAGGTAAGGCAGTGAGTGACGAAAAATGGCCGGCGGCACCTGATTGCTGACCTAAACCAATAAAGCCATTTCGCTCTAACATAGACTCTATCGCCTGATTATACTCACCATAAGGATAAGCTAGCATCTTATGATTTTGCCCAGTGACTAAGGTTATCTCAGCTTCTGTTTTTAAGATATTATCCTCTATTCTTTCAAGCCATTGCACTTGTGACTCGCCTTCAAGTTTACGAATTAAGTGCTCATGACCCCAACTATGATTAGCGATTTCGGCGCCTTCTTTGGCAAGTGCCATAAGCTCATCCCAGTTCATCATTTCATGATATTTTGCCTTAATAGGTTCAATAGAGACAAATAACGTGTAGGGAAAACCATATTCCTTTAAAATAGGATGGGCTGTTTTAGCGATACTGCGATAACCATCATCGAAAGTAATAACAACGGTTTTCGGTGCTATTTCCTGATGATTCTTTATTGCATGTACCACCTGTGACAGTGGTTTAACAATAAAATCATGCTCAGCCAAGTACTGCATTTGTTCACGAAATTGTGCAGGGGTCACACTGGTAATGGCTGGCGTCGATGCTGAAACATGGTGATACTGTAAAATCACCGCAGCCTGCGTCGAAAAACCAATCATAACAAGCAAAACAACTAACATGCTTTTAAACATAAAATGTTAAACCTCGAGATAATATGACTCCAGCTGAACTTCTATTAAATAAACAGAAAAACAGACAATTGTTAACACTCGCTCTACCTGTGATATTGTCTAATATCACCGTTCCATTATTAGGACTGGTAGACACTGCAGTGGTGGGCCATTTAAGTAACGCCTACTATTTAGGCGGCGTAGCCGTTGGATCTACCATAATAACACTACTATTATGGATGTTTGGTTTTCTCAGGATGGCCACAACAGGCTTAGTTGCTCAATCCTATGGTGCTGGGAATATACAAAACCAATATAAACTCTTACTTCAAGCTAGCACTCTAGCGCTTATTTTAGGGCTAAGTACGGTAATACTGCAACTCCCGATTCTTAATAGCGTGTTATTGTTCACAGATGCTAGTACAGAAGTTGAACACTATTGTCGTCAATATTTTAACATAAGAATCTGGTCGACTCCTTTTGCGTTACTCAATCTTGTGTTCTTAGGTTGGTTACTCGGTAGGCAAAAGCCTAAAGCCGCTATGTGGCAACTTATCGTTGCAAATCTGGCTAATATCGGACTAGACCTATTATTTGTTTTAGGGCTAGGGTGGGGCGTCAAAGGGGCTGCTTTCGCTTCAGTGCTGGCTGACATAGCTGGTTTTACTGTTGCATTAACGATGGTTTACCAGCAAATTAAACACACTGGGGATTTTGACTTTTCTCGTCTTTATAAAACGTTGGACATTAGTAGTTATCGCCGATTATTAAGCCTAAATACTGATATATTTATCCGCAGCTTATGTCTGCAACTCTCATTTGCCTTTATGACTTTTAAAGGTGCTGGCTTAGGCGATAACACGGTGGCAGCGAACGCTGTTTTACTCAATTTATTATTGCTCATTTCTTATGCTTTGGACGGTATTGCCTACTATGCAGAAGCTGAAGTCGGCAGAGCTTATGGTCAAAAGAACAAAATATTAATGCAAGAAAGCGTCATATTAGCTTGGTTATGGTCCGCAATATCTGCGATCTTATTCACTCTGCTGTTTGCATTTTTCGGAAAAAACATCATTAGTATGCTCACCAACATAGAAGATGTCAGAATTGCCGCTGATGAATTTCTTTTTTGGATTGTGCTACTGCCTTTACTCTCTTTTGGCTCTTATCTTTTCGACGGGGTTTATATTGGTGCTGCGAAGGGAAAAGTAATGAGAAACAGTATGATAATCTCAACTTTCGGTGTCTTTTTCCCTACATGGTTCCTATTGCAAGAACAAGGTAATCACGCCTTATGGGCATCGATGAGCGCGTTCATGTTAGCACGAAGCTTAACACTCACTCTCCACTACAAATATAAACTGAGTAAAATCATTTGATATACCAAACATAAAAAAGCGAGTCATTGCTCGATCTCAGCAATGACTCGCTTTTTTATTGATGTTTACTTACTGGTATGAATGATCACCAGCTTGATGCTCTGTCACATCTTTAACACCTGTTAACTCACCAGGAAACAAATCAAGCAGCTGTTTTTCAATTCCATCTTTCAACGTCACATCAACCATAGAGCAACCATTACAACCGCCACCAAATTGAAGTACTGCAACACCTTCTTCAGTCACTTCAATCAGGACAATGTTACCACCATGACTGGCTAACTGAGGGTTGATTTCTGACTGAATGACATACTCAATGCGCTCATTTAATGACGCATCGCTAGACACCTTACGCATCTTAGCATTCGGCGCTTTAAGCGTTAATTGTGAACCTAACTGATCAGTGACAAAATCAATCGTAGCGTCTTCAAGAAACGGCGCTGATTTTCCATCGACCATAGCATTAAAGCCATTAAATTCGAATTCCATATCATCTGCTTCAACAGCATCCGGCGGACAATAAGAAACACCACACTCAGCAGTCGCTGTGCCTGGGCTAATTACAAAGACACGAATATGAGTTCCGTCGGGCTGATCTGCTAACAAGGTAACAAAATGAGCCTGAGCGGTATCGGAAATAGTGATCATTAAGACGGCTCCCTCAGGTAAAACTTGAGTAATTTAGTATGGATTAGCTCTATGATACTCCGACTGAGTTCAGCTTTGTAGCCCTCAATCAAATTGGTTTGCTTTTTTATTCGAATAATTTAGCAATAGCTTAATTTTAATAGGAAAACATGATTAGTTATAAACATAGTAAATAGTAGCAAAAGCACACAATGAAATGAAAATTAACAAAACTAATCCAAAAGTCCTGGTGCCTCAGCTCTGGCTAAACACCAGACCTGCACATGAATATTTAACTTTTTAAACATCGTTGCAATTTCGTTTACCGTCGTTCCCGTCGTCACTACATCATCAATTAATGCGATCCTCTGATACGGAAAACTATCTGCTAGTCTAAATGCACCAGATAAATTCATACGCCTCTGCTGACCCGTAAGCCCCGCTTGGGACTCGGTATCTAAAACACGTTCTAGCCCTTGAACTGCTATCGGAATATTCAACTGCTGGTAAATAGAATCAGCAATCAACCACGCCTGATTAAACCCACGCTTTCTCTGACGATTAATATGCAATGGCACAGGAACAAGTACTTGAGGAAGTCGCAACAAGCCCAAAGATTCTAATTCACAAACACGATTAACTAACGCCTGAGACAAAACGGGTAGCGCAGCAAATTGGGCCTGATATTTGATTAACCCTATCCATTCCCCTAGACCTTGATGATAACTACATGGAGCGATCACCGCGATAGGTTGCTTTAGTAAGCATCGGCCACAAAATATACATTGAACTTGCATAGCACAACCACAACCTTGACAGATAGGTTGATGATATAAGCCGCTATCTAGGCAAACATGGCAAAGACCTCTAGCGGGAAGAGCGATGCTTTGGTGGCACATCAGGCATCTATTAGGTAAACTAGCAGAGATCAATTGCATTATCTTACCAACAACCAATGACGGCTTCATAAGCATTAAGCCCCTTTTTTATGATATGTTCCAACTAGTATTCACTATGACTAGAGCACTAAGAAGCTAACCCTATGCATTCAACCCTGCACGTAGAATCTATTGGTGAAGGCCAAGAAATAGTCATACTCCATGGCTGGGGAATGAATAGCTCAGTGTTCACTCAATTACATTCATCCTTATCTCAGTATAGGGTTCACTATGTTGACCTGCCCGGTTTCGGTCATAGCGAAGCGATTGATGGTGATCTAGATACATGGGTTGATGCCATCGTTAATCAATTACCCAATAAAGCAATTTGGATAGGATGGTCGCTGGGAGGTTTGGTGGCAACGAAAGCCGCATTAAGATTTCCACAACGGGTTACGGGGTTAGTGACCATTGCTTCATCACCTTGCTTTATGGCTCGTGAAGATGAATTTTGGCCAGGGATCTTCCCTACCGTATTGTCCAGTTTTTCTCTTCAACTACAAAAAAATACAGGTAAAACAATCGAGCGATTTCTTGCTATACAAGCCATGGGGAGCTCGACTGCAAAAGAAGACATACGGCAACTAAAGGAACTTGTCCTTTCAAGACCTTTACCTAAAAACTCAGCTTTAATACAAGGCCTTGAGATGCTAGCAAGCGTTGACCTTAGATCCCAGATCTCACAAATAGAGCAGCCTTGGTTAAGAATATGGGGGCGTTTAGATGGACTCGTCCCTAGGCACGTTCACCCATTAATACCTAAAAATCAACAACATCAAGACCTGCTACTTCACAATGCATCACACGCTCCCTTCTTATCACACAAAGACGAATTCCTTATCGGCCTTACTAATTGGCTCAATAATTTTACTGACTAGAATAATCGCTTTATTTTTAGCACGAATACGGTTATTATTTAACCATAGGCTAGAGAGGTATATTATGCTGGTCGTCACAAATTATCCCAATGTGCCCATAGCGACAACCAATGTTGCAACTGATGCTGCGCGCACAGATAACCAGCAAAGACCGCCAATACTGCCACCCCAAGAACTCACTAAAGGACACAATGAACGTGCCTTTAATCCACAACATGAACGCACTGCACAACAGGCTGATGTACTTGCCAGACTTAATGAGAAAGGTCAGGGAAATCAACAAAGAAGTGGGCAAAAAGAGCAAAATACCCACCAACAACAAACGAATCAGTTGATCGCTCCAAAAACAAACGAGTTAATGAGAAACAAGCCAGCATTAAAAAGACGAGATGTGCATACTCAACACAATGAAAATGAAATAAATATTGTAAAAAATAACCATCAAAAAAAGACACAAGATATCACATTGGCTCAATCTCCAGAGATTTACCAAGCCTTTGCTCAACACATAGAGAGTTTTTATTACCAGCAAACAGAACCTAAACAACAAGCTGCTATTTCTACGCTAATTTAAAATGAAAAATCGCTAATAAAAATAAGCATATTCAGGAATAAAAGTACCGAAGCTAATACACACTTCGGTACATCTTAGTCAATCAGTACGTAATCACATCTGCTATTTTTTAAACTTGGCAAATGCATCGGCGAACGCATTCCCCATAGCCGCATTAGCAGGCTCAACCTTCTGTCTCGAACGATTCTGAGCTTTACTGGCTCCATTTTGATTAGGTCGATTGCCGGCTACTTTAGCGCTTGGGCGACTCACCATTTTTTCACCTATTTTCTCATCTAGACGCATGCTAAGCGCAATGCGTTTTCGCTCAATATCAATCTCCATCACTTTGACTTTAACCACATCACCAGCCTTCACAACAGTATGAGGATCACTCACAAATTTATCTGTCAAAGATGAAATATGCACTAAACCATCTTGATGAACGCCGACATCGACAAAGGCGCCGAAATTAGTCACATTGGTCACAACCCCTTCTAAAACCATCTCTGGTTTTAAGTCGTTAACTTGCTCTATACCTTCTTTAAATATGGCGGTTTTAAACTCACCACGTGGATCTCGACCAGGTTTATCGAGTTCCATCAGAATATCCGTGACCGTCGGCAGTCCAAATTTATCGGAAATAAAATCAGCGGCATTGACGCTTTTTAACAGCGCTGTATTGCCGACTAAGAAATTAAGCGCTTGCGCTTTGGCGTTTGCTATCGACTCAACCAGCACATAAGCTTCAGGATGAACTGATGACGCATCTAAGGGGTTGACACCATTATAAATACGCAAAAAACCCGCAGCCTGTTCATACGCTTTAGGACCGAGACGAGCGACGCTAAGCAACTGCTTACGTTCCTTAAACTCACCATGTTGATCACGGTATGTGACAATGTTTCTCGCTAACGTTTTATTTAACCCAGCCACTTGAGCTAATAAAGGAGCTGAGGCCATATTCAAATCAACGCCTACATTGTTAACGCAATCTTCCACCACACTTTCAAGCGATAAAGATAACTGACTCTGACTGACGTCATGCTGATACTGACCAACACCGATCGCCTTAGGTTCAATCTTCACCAATTCGGCAAGAGGGTCTTGCAAACGGCGGGCAATAGATACCGCACCTCGAATTGACACATCCAGTTCAGGAAATTCATCCGCCGCCAGTTGCGATGCAGAATACACCGACGCGCCCGCCTCACTCACCATCACTTTAGTGATTGTAGGGAGTTCATCTTTTACGCTAGCAATAAGCTCAGCAGCCAACTTATCAGTCTCTCTCGAGGCCGTTCCATTACCCACTGCAATCAACTCCACTTTATGCATTTTTGCTAAGTTTGCCAAAGTTCGGACTGATTTATCCCACTGATTTTGAGGCGCATGTGGGAAAATTGTTGTATGAGCAACCAATTGACCAGTATGGTTAACGATGGCGACTTTCACGCCACTTCGTAATCCGGGATCTAATCCTAATGTCGCCTTAGCTCCCGCAGGGGCTGCCATTAATAAATCACCTAAGTTACGAGCAAACACTTTGATAGCTTCAGATTCTGCCATCTCACGCATCTTACTAATAAATTCAGTTTCCATTTGCGGAGCAATCTTAAATCGCCATGTTGCTGTAACCACCGTTTTCAGCCACTGGTCCACATCACTATGACCTAAATCTAAGGCAAAGTGATCTGCAATAATCACTTCACAATAGCTACCTTGTTTAGATTCATTACTGGGGTCCGCATTCAGATTGACACTCAAGACACCCTCATTACGACCACGTAATATCGCCAATGCACGATGTGAAGGTATTTTATTTATCGGCTCACAATACTCGAAATAATCTCTAAACTTAGCGCCTTCTTTTTCTTTTCCTTTCACCATTTTACTTTCAAGCACTGAATACTGACCGAGATGCCCCCTCACTTTTTGCAACAATAAAGCATCTTCAGCAAAGCGTTCCATTATGATAAAGCGTGCACCATCGAGCACAGACTTAATATCGATAAAATTCGCTTCAACATTGATAAATTTAGCCGCTTCTTGTTCTACATTGGTTTGGCGATTAAGCAGTAGAAAGTCGGCCAAAGGCGCGATACCTGCTTCTATTGCAATTTGTCCTTTAGTGCGTCGCTTGGGCTTATAAGGTAAATAGAGATCTTCTAGGAGTGTCTTGCTGCTGGCATCAAACAATGCTTTTTTTAATTCAGGAGTCAGTTTACCCTGAATATCAATACTGGATAAGATAACTGCACGTCTATCATTCAAATCACGCAGATAGCTCAATCTACTATGTAACGTTCGTAGTTGGGTGTCATCTAGCCCCCCTGTAGCTTCCTTACGGTAACGAGCGACGAATGGAACCGTTGAACCATCGTCTAGCAAAGCAATGGTAGAGGTGACTTGTTGTTCACGAACATTCAGTTCTTGAGCGATAATTTGGGCAATATTGTGCGTCATTTGCATAGGATGTTATATCGAGCCTAAAGTGAGTAACTAGTAGGTACTCAAGATAACACAAGCACTGATATTAAGCATCTTAGAGTCTAAACACTAAGAGAGCGTTTTATTATCATTCACCTCGTCGTTCACCAAAATGCTTCCCGGCAAAGAAATATTAAATTGAGTTCCATGACCTAGCTCAGATTCAACGTGGATCTTGCCACCTAAGACTTTCGTCACCAAGTTATAAACAATATTCATTCCTAAACCACTGCCACCTTTCCCGCGCTTGGTTGTAAAAAAAGGCACAAATATTTTATCTTTGATCTCTTCAGACATACCACGTCCATTATCTTTAAAAACCAAATCAACTCCTATGTCTGTTTGAGTAATATCGAGAGTGAGCGCTCCAGGCTGGCGCTCATCAAAAGCGTGAAGGATAGCATTATTACAGAGATTACTGATAATCTGATAAAAGGCGCCAGGATTACTTCTAATCATTATATATTCAGGGCAGGTATAGCTTAATTCAAGTGAAGTACGCGAAAGAAGTGGACCCAGCGAAAAGAAGACTTCATCAACATATACTTTAAGGTCAAAATCTTGGATCTCTTCATGTGACTGGTCTACAGAGACCTTTTTAAAACTTTGAATCAATTTAGTTGCCCGCTCTAAATTACTCAATAATAACTTGGAGCAATCGAGAAAGTCTTTTATATAGACGTTTAATTCATCTTCGGTCAACTCGCCATTGAGATAATTATCATTCAGTGTATTCACAGTGACATCTAAATGGGAAGCGGCAGATAAACAGACACCTAATGGGGTATTAATTTCATGAGTAATACTGGCCACAAGGCCTCCAAGGGCAGCCATTTTCTCTTTTGCCATTAATTCATTTTTAGTGAATTTCAGCTCATCTAAAATATGACTCAATTCTTCATTATTCTTCTGTAACTCTGCTGTTCTTGCGCTCACTCTCTTTTCAAAATTTCTCATTAATCGATTAAATGCCGTTCCAACGGTATCTGTATCAGTCTCATCATCAATGCAAACATCAAATCTACGGGTTAAATCCAATTCCTGTTCAACGTGCTCCACGGTCTTCACAAACCGCTCAATTGGCTGGCAGATTTCCCGACGCATCATAAAATTATAAAAAAAACTAAACCCAGTAATTAGCAACAAACAGACAAACGATGAAATGAAAAGTTCAGCATTTTTTTGTGCCACTTTGTCAGCAGCATTTTTCACTAATTCACCAGAGCGGATAACTTCCGTCCCTGCTTCACTCTGCTGCTGATTAAGATCAGTAAAACTCATGTCGCTCTCCTTCATGAATTTCAGTAAATCTTGTTCAAGCCCTTCCACCACCAGCCGACTTTCACCAACCAGTGAATGGCCTTTAACACGGGGTCCTGCGACATAAGAATCCACAGCCTGATTCATGACAAGGTAAAAATGCTCAACCTGCTCACTGAGTCTCATCGCCAAAGCCCTATCGCTACCCGAAAGCTCCTCTAGCTTATGGTCTAATATCGTCTTAGTATCGATAGCTTGCTTTTTTGCTTCATCTAACCCGCTTAAAGAGAGATCAAGCAACCAAGCTCGTAAGTTTCTAAACTCATGATAAATATCACTCACTAGCAGATGTTTATCTCGGGCGTCTTGCTGCAATTTTTGCATCTCTCCTTGATGCTTAACCGCTGCTATTTGCAGCTTAACTAAATTCTGCTGCTCGACTCCTTTCTGTGAGACCACTCTAACAGTGAGCAGCATATACAATAAGATAAACGCCATTACTGCAGAAAATAACAGGCTACTAGTGAATAGTTTGGTTGAAATATTAATATTACCTAGCATTCACTCAGGACTCCGCTAAAAGATTTCTCTTTTAATTGTAGAGCGATTTACCGCATACGCCATCATCAATCCACTTATTTAAACGTCACCGCCTACAACCCTTGCACTAAGTACCTCCAATAAGCTCAACGTTAATGATTAACGACAATCAAGGTTAATCAACGATTCAAGCATGACCGATATCGAAATCATTAACTAAAACAGAAGAATGTGAACATCTTTACCATCAACCCAACTTATTCGACAACAACCATTGGAGTTAGGCCTAAATGGCAGTATTATCACCTTAGCTATCGCAAAAAAGCATGACAGTATTAGCAACTAAGAGCGAGGTAGATCAAATTGAAAACAAACCTGATAACCCGTGAAGGGTTGGACAAATTAAATAAAGAACTGCACTATCTGTGGCGTGAGTATAGACCCGAAATAACCCTAAAAGTCACTTGGGCTGCCAGTCTAGGGGACCGTTCAGAAAATGCTGATTATAAAGAGAATAAAAGGCTACTCAGGCAAATAGATTCTCGAGTGAGATTTCTCAGAAAACGTATTGAGGCCGTTAAGGTCATTGAGTATTCACCTGAACAAGACGGTAAGGTTTTTTTTGGTGCTTGGGTCGAAATTGAAAATGAAAATGGTGAAATTAAACAATTTAAAATTGTTGGGCCAGATGAGATATACGGGAGAAAAGATTACATCTCTATTGACGCCCCCATGGCTCTTGCCTTACTGAAAAAAGAGATCGATGACGAAGCAGTCGTAAAGACACCTACAGGAAAACAAACTTGGTATGTGAACAAAATATCTTACTCCGCTTTTACCGTGTAAATCTGCGGCGCTGCTGTTACATCATTCTAGTTATTGGATGAATCAAAAGAAATCGCAACTATTATCATTGGTTTGTTCAAGTTCATTAGCGGCATCTTCTCTTAGTTGGTCTCGACGTTTCAAGGCTTCTGGTGAAATAACTTTTGAACAGGCAAACACGGACAGTTTGTCATACATACTACTTGCCAGATTATTCAAATCACCTGCTGAAACAGTGTGCAACTGTGAAGTATTTAACGCTTCACGATTTAACTCCTGGATCTCTTCAATAATGCTTTTAACATGTAAAACAGCGTTAGCTTGATTGTTTATTGATGAGCCAATTTTCTCTACATCGACTTTCATTGTCCCCATCACATCGCCAACCTTATTCAATTCGGTATTGGCTTGCTCTATGTTAGAAACCCCGCCTTTTAGCAGCTCTTTACTTTCGTCCAGATGCTTAGCTAATACTCCAGTTGAACCTTGGATTAAATCAATAATGCCACTAACTTCCTTGGTTGAATCGCTTGTTCTACTTGCAAGTTGGCGTACCTCGTCAGCCACCACGGCAAAACCTCTACCTTGTTCACCTGCTCTTGCCGCTTCAATGGCCGCATTAAGTGCCAATAGATTAGTTTGGCTTGAAATGGAGGTGATCACATTTAAAATAGAGCCTATTTGCTTGCTATTTTGCTGCAGAATTTCAACTTCTGCGAACGCTTCATCCATTTTTTCTTCTAGACTGTGGATAGCCTTAACGGATTTTGCAACAGTATTGACTCCATCTGCCACACACTTTTCACAGTTTATCGACCCCTCAACAATCATACTCGTTAGCGCTAATACTTCTTCAGTTGATTGCCACACTTTTTCCATATCCTCACCGACGACTTTACTGACACTAGCTTGCAATTGAGACTTTTGAGTCATGTTAGCATAAGATTCTGATAAATCATTAGAAATTGGAACTAGGCGGCCAATAGATTCTGATAAAGAAACAATATTTTCTTCGCACATATCAAAATGCTCATTAATATTCATATGCAGTTTTTTCATTGGCAGTGGCCCACTTAACTCTAGCCTCTTTGATAAATCAATTTGATTTTGAGAATGCTTCAGATGAAGTTCAAGCAACCGCATATGTTGAGTAAGCAAACTAGCAAAACGATACACAGCCAAAAAAGCGATCAAAAGATGCGCTAGTACAAACAACACTGCGTACATATCTGTCTGAATACGAAAAAGTAATAATCCAGAGCACACTATATAACTTATCAATATAACGACAACATCCCACCTGCGTATCAGTATCATTAAGCTGCATCCTGTTGCATTGTCATCATGTTAAATTACTGTCAGTTAGAAAAAATTATAGTCATCTTTTATGGTAATACCAATCGTTGTTTCTTTGTTCAAAATAATCACGAGTAATAGTCAAGATTTTACATACCACTTGAACCATGAAGTTTCATTGCTAATCTTAATGGTCAGTTAAACAGTATAGTTTTTTAAAAACACTATACTGTAAGTTAAGCCTTAATTATTCGCATAAAAAATCATTAACATTGGAGTAAGTTATCTTTATGGATGATCAAGAAACGATTCTTATCGTTGATGATACCAATACTAATATTGCCGTATTGGGCGCATGCTTACAAAACCGTTACCATTTAAAAGTCGCCATGGACGGCAAGCGTTGCATTGAATTAGCCGTACAAGAGCCTATACCTGATTTGATCCTACTTGATGTGATTATGCCCGGCATGGACGGTTATGATGTTTGCCGTCATCTCAAAGATAATCCCCTTACCCAGCATATCCCTATTATTTTTGTCACCGGAAGAGACAGTGATGATGAAGAAGAATTTGGGCTTCAATTAGGTGCCGTCGATTACATCACTAAGCCGATACGTCCTGCAATCGTCCTTGCAAGAGTCGGTGCACATATGAAATTGAAGCAACAACGTGATGCACTCAGGTGCCTTGCTTTACACGACCAACTGACTGGATTATTTAATCGCCATTTTCTTATCGACACCGCTAAAAACAAAATGGCAAGAGCGGCTAGAAATGATGAAGTGTTATCATTAGTCATGCTAGATATCGACCATTTTAAACAGGTTAATGATCGTTTTGGCCATCAATCTGGAGACACAGTGCTTAAAGCCATTGCTCAGGTATTAACGAGTAGTAATCGCACTGAAGATATTGCCGCTCGTTTTGGTGGCGAAGAATTTGTGATATTACTCGATAATTGCTGCATCTTAGATGCTGCAGATAAAACCGAGCAGATTAGATTAAAAATTGAAGCCTTAATCCCTGAAGGTATCTTCGTCACAGCAAGTTTTGGCATAGCTGAATGTCAAGTGAACGAAAGTTTTGATCAACTGCTTGCCCGCGCTGATGCCGCTTTATACCTTGCTAAAGAACAAGGCAGGAACCGCATTGTCAAAGCCAATAATACACGCGAGTAAATCTGCTATATCCACTCACTGATCCGACCTAATTTTGACCAACCCCCTCCATTGATACCCACTACATGATACAAGCTCACATCAAGTAGCATGGTCGACTACAGTGTTTGCGCCATAGCCACTTTAAGGCTATTTAAGTGATGTTCAAGTTGATCTAAATTATCTTCTATATTTCCCATATTACCTGCTTTGCCCGCTAACTCCATTTCAAGGGCTAACGCACTTAGCGTTTCACCACCGACATTGGCTGACGCTCCTTTAACTTTATGCATAATAACCGCAGCTTGGTCCACATCATTGTTTTTAATACTGGCTTTAAGATCAATCATTTGTTCATCTAAATCTTGACAAAAATTTTCTGCAACAGCTTTTATTAACACAGGATCATTCATCAATCTTTTGGCCATCGCTTCATAATCAAAAATGACCAGCGCTTTATCAGTCTTATCTTGATTTTCTACTTTTTTATCCATGATATGAGTGGATTCTGTGGCCACCTCATCATTATCAGGTAGCCATTTTTTTAGCATATTGATCACTTTATCTGAATCGATAGGCTTTGATAAATAATCATCCATACCGGAATCGAGGCATTTTTTGTTTATCTCTGGCCATTGCGTTAGCCGTCATCGCAATGATGGGAATATCGCGACGAGTAACACCTGCTTGATTTGATCTTATTTTGGCCGTGGTTTGATAACCATCTAATACGGGCATTTGGCAGTCCATAAAGATCAAGTCATAATCGGTAATATTTTTTAAAGCAGTCATGACCTCTTCACCATCACTGACCAAGTCAACGATAATACCAAGCTTAGCTAGCAAGCCTTCGATAACTAATTGATTGGTGGTATTGTCTTCAGCGACTAAAACATGTGCTTTAAATTGCTCATACTTGCTCGATGAGTGACGGGGTACGAATGATTTTGGGTCCTCAAGACCCGACACCCTTAATAAAATATTAAATAATTCAGACTGTTGAATAGGCTTGGTGATATAACCTTGAAATCCTACTTGTGTCATTTTAAGTGCATCACCACGCAGCGCTTGTGAAGAGGCCATGATTAACTTGGTTTGCGATAATCTTGATACTTGCTGTATCTGATGGTACAACTCTAGGCCATCAATTTCGGGCATGTGCATGTCCAAAATCGCGATGGTATAAGGCGTGTCGGTCTGAGATGCGAGCTCTAACTCAGCCAGAGCAGCTACTGCACTGTCGACTGACGTATGTGGGATCTCCCATATTTTATGCAGTTGATGCATTAACTCTCGATTAGTTTCATTATCATCAACAATTAATATTTTTTCATTTTTAATATTGCTATCGCAAATAATACCATCACCTACAGCTTCGGCTTTGAGTAGGGGGATCGTGAACCAAAAAGTCGTCCCTTTTCCTATGACACTGTTTACCCCTATTTCACCGCCCATGAGTTCAATCAGTTTTTTACAGATAGATAAGCCTAATCCTGTACCACCATATTTTCTGGTTGTTGAGCTATCAGCTTGCGAAAATTTATCAAACAATGCTGCTTGTTGAGACTCGTCAATGCCGATTCCGGTATCTTGAATGTCAAAACGAAACACTTTTTGTTCAGCTGTTTGCTCTACTAACCGAACATAAACGGCAACCTCACCCTGGGGAGTAAATTTAATCGCATTGCCAATTAAATTGGTCAGTATTTGTCTTATCCGGCCTGGATCTCCTTTAACCCATTGCTCAATGATAGGGGTTGCGGGGCAAATTAATTGCAATTCTTTACGGTGTGATTGAAAAATCAGGGTCGAAGCGATATCTTCCATCATTTTCCCTAAATTAAAGGGGATGATTTCAAGCTCTAACTTACCCGCTTCGACTTTTGAAAAATCTAAAATATCATTGATAATACTTAACAAGCAAACTGCTGATGACTTAATCGTCCCCGCTAACTTGTGTTGTTCTTGGCTGAGCTGGCTATCAAGCAATAAGTTAGTCATGCCAATAACGCCATTCATTGGGGTGCGTATTTCGTGGCTCATGTTAGCAAGAAATTCAGTTTTAGACACATTAGCGACTTCAGCCTGTAATTTGGCTATCGCAAGGTGCGCTATATTGTCTTTTTTCTGGGTGATATCGGTACGAATTGAAGTAAAACCTGTAACTTGTCGCTTACTATCGTAATTAGGCACTATCGTGGTATCAACCCAGTAATATTGGCCATCTTTCGCCCTGTTACGCACTTCATCATGCCACACTTTTCCGGCTAACACCGTTTGGTACATGGCGAGCCAATAGCTTTTTGGCTGATTATTCGAATTTAGTAGATTATGTTTTTTACCTATTAGTTCAAATGCTTGATAACCACTAACTTGTACAAATTTATCGTTAACATAGAGGATATACCCTGCTAGATCGGTAACGGATACCAGTGAGTGTTGATCCAAAGCAAATTTAGCAGCTTCGGCTTGCTCCTTGGCGATAGCAAGCTGGGTTATATTGTCTTTTTGTTGAGTAATGTCAGTACGAATTGAAGTAAAACCAGAGACTTGTCGCTTGCTATCATAATTAGGCACTATCGTGGTATCAACCCAGTAATACTCACCATTTTTCGACCTGTTTCGCACTTCATCATGCCACACTTTACCCGCTAATACGGTTTGATACATGGCTTGCCAATACGCCTTCGGCTGATAATTTGAATTAAGTAACTTATGATTCTTACCAATCAGCTCATTACTTTGATAACCACTGATCTGTACAAATTTATCGTTCACATAGAGAATATTACCTTCAAGATCAGTGACAGAGACAAGTGAATGTTGATCTAAGGCAAATTTAGCAGCTTCGGCTTGCTGCTTCAATGAAGAGGATAATAAGGTCTCTTCTGCATTTTCTGCCATATCTGTACGAGTTATACAGCCTAAAAACTGTTCCCATAAAGATCGCAATCTCTTTTTATGCATTTTCATTCCATGAAATCAAACAAGCGATGTGAAATAAGTACAGACGTTAACAATGATCTATCGTTGGAAAAATAACAGCTTATTAGAGGTTAGCCTAGCTTTTGACTATTTCACAGCTTGACCACTTACTTTTAATTAATCCATGGCTTATTTTAATCATTGTAACGACATTGAGCGAGTGCAATGATTGAATAGCATCGCTATCTAAATGATGTTTAAAGTGTTTCATGGGTACAGGTATTTCGGTATCTTATTTATTTACAACTTCATGAACACAGCCTCTAAATTAATAAAATAGCCTTTAAATTCATAAGCTTTACACTTATCAGCCCAGAATAAGAAGCGGATAAAGTACCATGCTGCAAAAAATAGCTGCTGGTCTTCAGCAGCAAAAAACGGCTATATTATCCTATTAATATTCAATATCAGTAAGTTGGCTACCGATCAACATCGGTTCCCTACTCATAAGGATGATAAACATGGGACAGGAAACCTCAAAAATACTCGTCGTCGATGATGATATGAGACTAAGGGCACTATTAGAACGTTATCTTATGGAACAAGGTTACCAAGTTCGCAGTGCAGCGAATGCAGAACAAATGGATCGACTTATTGAACGAGAAAACTTTCACCTATTGGTGTTAGATTTGATGCTACCCGGTGAAGATGGTCTCTCTATTTGTCGTCGACTTCGGCAAAATAACAACCCGATCCCCATTGTTATGTTGACCGCTAAGGGGGACGAAGTCGATCGGATTATTGGCCTAGAACTCGGGGCCGATGATTATCTGCCAAAGCCATTTAATCCCCGGGAACTGCTCGCCAGAATTAACGCTGTCATGCGACGTCAGACTCCGCAGGTCCCTGGTGCTCCAGCTCAGCAAGAGGAACAGATATTTTTTGGTGAATTTACCCTCAACCTTGCAACCCGCGAGATGAATAATGCCACTGATGCTATCTCATTGACCAGTGGTGAATTTGCCGTATTAAAAGTGTTAGTTACTCACCCAAGAGAACCTCTTTCTCGTGATAAATTAATGAACTTAGCTCGTGGACGTGATTATTCTGCGCTCGAACGCTCGATTGATGTCCAAGTATCACGCCTGCGACGCCTGATAGAAAACGATGCCACCAGCCCAAGATACATTCAAACTGTGTGGGGTCTAGGTTATGTGTTTGTTCCTGACGGAACGGCTCGTTAAGGTCGTTAAGCTGAATCTACTTAATAAGGTAAGCCTGAGTTGAACTGGTTAACAAAATTTCTCCCACGTAGCTCATTCAGCCAAACTGTCATGCTCATTGGTAGCTTATTGCTCATTAACCAAATCGTCTCTTATTTGTCTGTCGCCACCTACTTTATCCAACCCACTTATCAGCAGATAAATCAGTTGATCGCTCGTCAAATAAAACTCCTATTTGTCGATGGGGTTGATGTCGGCCGTGAACACCTAACTATGGTTGAGGCCCTCAACGCCAAAGTTCTTAATAACGATGGTATGAAGATATATAATCAGCAACAAGCGCGAAAAGCGGGTATCGAACACACCACACATTATGGTTTTTTATCTTCGCAGATGTCTGAGTTGCTGGGTGGCAAAGCGGAGGTCAGAATCACCCAAGGTGATGACTTCGAGATCTGGATCAGACCACCACAAGCTCCTTCTATCTGGATAAAAGTGCCTTTAACAAGCTTTAATGACTATGACCTTTCACCACTGACCCTCTATTTAATTGTGATTGGCACGCTAAGTGTCGCTGGGGGATGGTGGTTTGCTCGGCAACAAAACAGACCCTTACGCCGGCTACAAAAGGCGGCCATACTCGTGTCAATGGGCGACTATCCTCAGCCACTGCCTTTGAAAGGTTCAACTGAAATAATCGAAGTGACCAACGCCTTTAATCAAATGTCCAATAGCATGAAGCAACTCGAACAAGACAGAGCTTTACTGATGGCTGGTATATCTCATGATCTCCGCACTCCGTTAACGAGGATTAGACTCGCTTCAGAAATGATGGTGGCAGAAGATGAATATCTCAAAGAGGGTATTATTCATGATATCAAGGATATGGATGCCATTATCAATCAATTTATTGCCTATATACGTCAAGATCAAGAAAGTATCCGCGAACAAAAACAGATCAATAACCTTATCCATGAAGTGGTGCAGGCAGAATCTAATCGTGACAGTAAAATTGAAGTCGTGCTAATTAGCTGTCCAGATATTCCAATGCAGGCCATTGCCGTTAAACGTATTCTAAGTAATTTACTTGAGAATGCTTTTCGTTATGGCGGAGGTTGGGTTAAATTAAGCTCTCAGTTCGACGGTAATAGAGTCGGATTTAGTGTCGAAGATGATGGCCCAGGTATACCTGAAGATAACATTCAAACACTATTTCAACCTTTTACACAAGGTGATGCTGCAAGGGGCAGTGTAGGATCTGGGCTAGGACTTGCCATCATAAAACGCATTGTGGATCGCCATCAAGGAGAAATAAAGCTGACCAATAGGACTGAAGGTGGCTTACATGCCCAAGTTTGGCTACCATTAGATTAAAGCATTGGAGCAAAAGAAGCCTGAATGGCTTCTTTTATATTTACAATGCAGCCAACATAACCTCGGCTTTACTGACCTCAAACATCTTAGGCCCCTCAACATTTAATTCAGAGATGACGCCATTTTCTAATACCATGGCATAGCGCTGCGAACGTATTCCACCAAAGCCTGCTGTATCCATTTGCAAACCGATAGCCTGAGTAAAACTGGCATCTCCATCAGCTAGCATCATAATTTCAGATGCATTCTGACTATCACCCCATGCTTTCATAACAAAGGCATCATTGACTGAAACGCACGCAATAATATCAACCCCTTTAGCCTTGAATTCATCCGCTAGGACCACAAATCCTGGTAGGTGCGACTCTGAGCAAGTCGGGGTAAATGCACCCGGTACCGCAAATAGCACTACTTTTTTACCCGCAAATAAATCCGTCACGCAATGAGTCAGCATTCCCTCACTGGTCAACTCACCTAACATGGCACCATTAGGAATCATCTCGCCTTGTTTAATCATTATTTACCCTCAATATCATTCAATTTATAGTTTATCTCATTAAAAACATGCTTGTCACAAAAACAAAGTTTGATATATGACCCGTCGCTTACCAAGATGCACAATGGTGTATCTTAAGGTAAATAGGTAGAAATATCACCAACAACAAAAACTAATATATAAAAAAATAAACCCATAAACCACATACTACCGGCACAAATAAACACAAAATAAACAAAGCACTACCTATTGCAATAACACAAGACTCAGTAAGTGATTCTTACACATAAAGTAAGATGAAAAAGTTTATAACATTTTTTGGGATTATCATGAAAATAAAGTTTTTACCCATTATGCTAACGAGCATAGGACTCATGCCGTCTACAGCGACAGCAATTCAGGCTGACACTTTTATTAAATCTTTGCATTACCATGATAGGCAAACGAATAATGTACAGGTCTATAATAGTCAAACCTTAGACGCACTATTTTTAGTGACTCCTGAGTCAGATTATTCTGATATCAATAATCAATTAACCTATGTGTTAAATGACATCACTTGGCATCAAGCTTGGGATGACTTCGCTCAATATTATCACTCTAACGCAAGTAGTAACGTGTCATTGAAGTTGCTAACTCGTGAAGCTGGCTACACGAAATCTCGTCCATTGGTGAATTTCACACTCGATGAACTTTCCCCAGGTGAGCTCATTTCATTAGACCCTGATTTTCCTTCCTATGAGGTCGATCCACTCGTGCCTCATTTTTATCAAAATGATCCTTTGGCTGTACGTGCAAATGTAGTAAAAGCCCAGGTAGATCCGGATATTTACCACAAAGCATGGCAAATTTTCACCTTAGAAAACGCCAAATTTACTAATAATATTCATACCATCATCTCAAAATTTGCTTTAGCTGTGCAAATCGTCAGAGATAAAAGCCTCTACATCCCTGAGAGTAAATGGCAACGAAATGGAATACGTATCGATGTGGTCACTCGTTTCTTGGAGCAAACTTACAATTTAGCCAGTATATCTGCAAATGATAAAGAATATTTAATGACCGTGCTCAAAGGATCTATTAAAACGGTTATTAACCCTTATAAGCACAACCGAAGCTATTTAAAAACACAATATCGATTAGCTCGTTTATCAACTGCTCTTGTCGATCGCCAAGGCTACATGTTTGATATACCTTGCACTACAGACTTTCGCCACAAGGGGGCTCAAACACAAAATCACTGCTTTGTTGATATGACAGACAGGGCAGTATGGCATTGGTACACTCAAGAACTGTCAAAAGCAATTAAACCTAGACACAACTATGAAACCTCACAAAATAACTTGCTTAGCAATTTGTTCGCTATTTTATTGCCTATAACCTTGGGGATGGAAGGTTTTGCCTCTCTTGAATATTTCACAACGACTGAAGTCGCAGAGCTTGGTGCAGAAGATCTCATCGTGGAAGAAGATGTAATGGCAAGCCAAGAAGCATTTCTGGCTGAATTTTGTGAAATTTAACAAAGAGAAAATCAAAATGAACATCAAAAGCACATTACTCAGTATGATCACCTATTTACTGATATCAGCACCTGCTTGGTCGGCTGCCGTAGAGGTTGAAAAAGTCACCTATAGTGAATCACAGGCAACAGCACTGCTTAATGATACCGTTGAGCGGATCATTGATGCTTATGGCCAAGCCTATATTGACTTGGTGACTCCACAGCGTTTTGTCAAAAAAGAAATTGAAAGAGGGCTTAATCGGGTAAAAGAAAAATCCATTGCCCGCTTTGAGTACCAATATACTACCGCAGCTGGAGAGCTGAAGACAAGAATTTATCATTCATTTAGTGGCGCAACACCAGCGCCAAATTTTCCCGCAAATAGCCCGCACTACAATGTGGATTTTAATGCACAAATAAACCAACAAATGCGCGATGATGAACGCTTAGTGACCGGAAAAATATCTGAAGAGGAATATGCTACTGACAGCTCTTATTTCCACGCAAGCTCCTATGCAAGAGCCAATGATGCCGAAGTAAAAGCCCTCAGAAAAATAGAACAGGATATTACCAGTGGTGAATTAAGCGGAGGTGGAGAGCTAACTGTATTTATTAATCAAATTCCTTGTCAGTCTTGCATGCCGTTATTTAAAGAAAAATTAGCGAATTGGCCAAGTATAGAAAAGGCTGAAATCAGTTATCTTCCACAAACCGAGCAGAATCTAATCAATCTTCCTCAAGACAGTGAATGGAGAATTTATCTACAAGAAAATAATGCTATAGCGGTAAGTGGAGAAGCAACAGAATTGCAGTCAGCTTTTACATCTGCCAGAAAAACTATGGCAACTTTTAAAAACTTTAAAGTCAGAGTCTTATCAGCTGATAAGGCAGCTGATAGTGGGGATATTACCGGAGCTTGTGCCCTATAAAACTAAAATATAACTCCCTCGCAGACTCTTTAATCTGCGAGGGGCCTCATAACTTACGTATTTTATGCTTTAGCCAGTGTAGACAGTTCAGCTTCTTCAGCCTTCTCACTGTGATCAACCATGGTCACTACAGCAGAATCACCGACGACATTAGTACTGGTACAAAACATATCAATGATACGATCAAGAGCAGCAACTAACGCAATGGCCTCAACAGGCAAGCCCATCTGATGAATTAGCACACCAATCATGACGATCCCACCACCAGGAACACCACCAGCACCAATTGACAGTAAAAACACACTGAAGGCCAATACAGGCACTTGGTCCATGGTGATCGGTGTACCGAACGCATTACCAACAAAGAAAGCGGCAACCGTAATGTAAATAGCAGCACCACTCATGTTCATGGTTGCTCCCATAGGTACGCCGAAACCTGCAACGCTACGTTTAACACCCAATTTCTCAGTTAGTGTACGCATAGTGACTGGAATCGTTGCATTTGAGCTCGCAGTTGACAGCGAGAATAGAAACTGTTCACGTGTCTTACGGCGAAAATCAGCAGCTGAGATGTTGGTTGTCATACCAACGACGACGGGATATACCACTAATGCCCAAAAAGCCAATAAACCTACAATAACTGCCATATAACTCAGTACGCTTAGGAAGGCTTCAGGATCGAAAGTCGCGCCAAGTTTAACCATAAGTGCAAATACACCTATTGGCGCAACACTCATCACAACAGTGATCATTTTAAGCATGATCTTGTTACCCAGTTGGAAAAAAGCCACCACAGGTTCAACTTCTTCACCTATGGCTTTGACAACGCCACCAGTCAACAACGCCATAAAGATAATCTGTAGCATATTACCAGTAGCAAAAGCATGGACAGGATTACTAGGAATAATATTCACTATCATATCGATAAAGCCAGGTAGCTCAGTCGATGTTAAACTTGCATGCTTGTCACCAACCAACTGCATTCCTGCACCTGGCTCAATCCATAACGCTAAAGCTATAGACGCCACAATAGCGATAATCGTATTGGCAAAATACAAACCAAAGGTTTTACTGCCTAAGCGGCCAAATGACTTCAGATCACGTAACTCAACAACGCCAGTCACGATACTAAAAAAGACAAGTGGAACAACCAGCATCATAATCAGCTGGACAAACATGCTGCCAGCGCCTGATGCGACATCAACTAGCGTGGTACTGGCAAAACTGTCACCAGTAAAACCATATTGAATAATAGAACCTAATATTAAGCCGGCGAACAAGCCAACAAATATACGGGATGATAGAGATTTAAACATAACTTGTACCTTCAATTTTATAGTGGTTACTCCTTCCATAGAGCCTTACTTCCTTTATTTAGTGACAAATACTCTGCTATATACACACCATCAACAAGTCCTACCATAGTAATTAGTATGAATTTTAACCTATAAAACCCAACTCATTAACCAAGGCTACCACTTGATTTTCCCTTTAGCTTTCAGCTACCAATATTTAGTCACAAAAAACCACTTAAAAAACACAAATAAAGTTGACACTAGATTTTTATGCCGAAAAATAGGATTATTTAAAACGATTACTCATTTTAATAGGTGATTTTTAGTAGTTTCCTCATCAATAACAATCACATCTTCAGCCAAAGAAATTGAGAAACAAGATCTGTATACTCATTGAACAGTCACTTTGACTCTGATCAACCATCATTGCTAACAAGATGCATTGCCCTACACATAAGGACAAAGTAGTGAAGGTTCACCAAGCTATTATTAGGGGAATATTAACCTGATAAAATACGTGTGATCTTACACCCCTTTTCAGGGGTCAGATGGTATAATAAAGCCACTTTAGCCGTATCAATAACTTATCTAAAAATAGACATTGCAATGGCAAGCGTAATGACAGTTGAAAGGTATGTTGTTAATGATCGAGATACGCTATGGATATCATAAAATCGTTATGGATTATACCTACTTTATGTGGATCTTTAGGGGCATTTGTAACAAACAAATTAATCACAAAGATAACATTCAATCATATAATCAAAGCATCACATCTTAAAGATACATTAATTTTAGTAAAGGCAGCAAAATGGGGTGGAGGTTTTTCACGTCCTCATTACTCGTTTACCTTTACAATAAAAAATAGTCATGAGTATTTTTCAATGTCATTAGGTATTGAAAATGCACAAACATTATTTATTGATGCACTTGATAGAAGTTACAGCCGGCTTATTGACTTTAAATATGAGTCACGAAAGCGATACGAAGAACTTAGGCCTATTATCGGCTATGATTTTTTTGTTGACCGCGATAACATTATTGTCTTTATCCCTCAGCCAATCAGCTTTGGGGATGATTTCGAATCAAACTATCAACTACCAGAGATATCTGATTTTCTATCTAAAAATCAAGAAGTGGAAGCTAGAACTCAGCCATAAACGAAACGCCCTTACCTGTTAAATATGCATACATGCTCAGATAGTCTCATGCTTTTCTGAGTCGCATGTTAATCAAAAACTCGATTGGGTAATATGCTAATACACATGCCACTTTACCCATCATAAAATAGTAGGTAGTGGCATGTTACCTATTGTTCTACATAGAACTTTGTTACAAAAAAAATTTGTAACGGTAACTAACGAAGCTATTTTACTAAACATTATGCCTCGTCAGCATATGAGAGTGGTGTAAACTAATCTTGATTACTGGTAAATATCTCATTGTGATGAGCCATATATTCTTTGAATCGTTCAGATGCATCAAAATCAAGATGTGCTGTATTGAGCTCAATGTCTTTTTCTATACCTAAACCTCGAAGTTGATGAGGATCGAGATGACTAGATAAAGCAAGGTAGTAACGATTATTCCTCGGCAAAAAAGTCACTAAATGGTTATCAAATAATTTATCAAGGTGTGCACATAGAAGCAAACCATTAGCTCCATCTAGCCTTTCATCACTATCACAATCTTTCCATGCCTTAATATGCGTTGCAATCAGCATTTCTTTAATAGCGACTAAGGTCACAGCGCATTTCTCTCCTTGCCAAAGCTCGATAACATTACGTTTAAACTCACCTTGTCCTATACGAGCAAGAATAGGTTGTTCAATTTGCGTTGCAGATAAGTCTTCTTCAAGGAGTTCAAGCAAGTCATACGCTAAATTGTCTTCGATCATATGGTGAACATTAAAGTCAGGATCGATGAGGTTCATTAACACGTAGCGGTTATTACTATACTGGGCGGTGATGTCTTTCGGCTCTTTAAACCAAACTAAATCTTTAGGCTTGTATTTAATGTTAAAGTTATCGAGAGCATCGCTTGCGACAAGTGTTGAACTGTCAAGATCAAGATCTGCAAGTTGAGTTGACATCTCTTCAAACCAACCCTTTTCTTGATGAGCCTCTACCGCTTTGATGGCTTCCTCTGTCGTGACACAAATGACATGTTTAATGTAACCTAAACAGAGTTTTTGATTATTGATTTGCGTGTAAAGCCAAACGGCATACTCTTGACCTTGATGCTTATTATTTTTGGTCTTTATTGCTTGTAAAAAAGAAAATTTATAACCATTAACCAACTTTGTTTTATCACGAAGCCACTCTTCATTCCCATAGCCTCTAGTGAACTCAAATGATTTTTTATCGAGGCTTTTATCTTCTACTCCAGAAGGAGTAACCCATTCATTTTTATTCCAACATAACCTAGCGATTTTCTTATCCATATGTTCCTGCTTTTAAGGTATAAGCGATCGTGCCACTTATTTAAGGAGAGGAGAAGTTGATTTTCGCTACTTCACATCAAAGCAAAAGGTAACATTCTAATGTCACTATTTCACCGGACGAGCAGCAATTAACATAAACTTAACAACACATTACCACACCATAACTATCTAAGGAACCAAAGATGGCGATCTATAGGTTAAATATCTACACTTTAGTTTTTCTGAGCATAATAAGGCATCCACACTGGCGGCAATTGAAGAACCTGAATGTTTATTTTTGATGATCTTAGGCTAAGTGAATGATTAATTGCTTAATCTCAGCTTACGGCAGTTACTACGATCACTTTTTATCATATTGAGTAATGTTAAGCTCCATTATCTTCAATATCACAAACATTTTTGACGTACATAATCGCTCTTTGAGGCCCAAAAATTCGAGTATAAGAGACGATAATATTATCTTTATGATAAAGTAGTTTTACTTTATCAGTCATTGATGTTGTAAGCTTCTCACTCATAGTAAGGTATAAATTAATATTATGGGGGTCAATAATGTCCCCTCCATCACCAATTTGCTTAGTACTATAATTTATTTCAAATTCGCCATCACCATAATTTTTAGTCAGCTTCCCATTTGATAAAAATGATGCAGTATTATCCAAACCAGGAGTATTAAGGTAATGACGAGTTAACAAATTACTGTTTTCAACATTACTAACAGTTATAATGCTACTCATCTCACTACCATTTATAATATTAAATGACCCTCGATACTCACCATTATCAATTAAGGAATGTTCAAGATAAATAGTAGATAAATAATATACTAAAAAACAAACAATAAATATTATAGTTCGCATACAGCCCCCATATTACTCAAAAAATCATTTATTTGTTTTTTTGCTAACAAAACATTATCTTTTTTAAATACGAATGAAGCACCTTCACCATCAATAGCAAATGATACATTAATGGTGCCCTGTACCTCTTCTAAAAAAATTGTGCTCCCCTGCGGAATATTTGCAATAATACTTTTTAACCATAAATCAATCTTAATTGATTTATGACTAATGATATTATAGGGTTTTTCATTTATGACTATTATTCGCTCTTCATAACCTTTAGCAATATAATCCCCTTTTTCAACTCCAGCCGCTAAGCTGATGTTATATAAAGTACCTAATAATGCACAGATACTTGCTACCATCATTACCCATTCAATTTTATTGAATAATCGCTGAATAACTGTTTTATGTTGGATTGCTGGCGTTTCCTGTATTGCTATATTTTGGATAGCTGCATCACCTGCATCACCTGCATCACCTGCATCATCAGTAATAATGGGAGAGGTTTCAAGCACAAAACGATAACCCACTTTAGGAATGGTCAAAATAGCATCATTTTTAATGCCGCAATCTTTAAGTATTTTTCTAAGTGTAGATACCGTTTTTACCACTGATGCATCAGTAACAGACCTCCCCCCCCAAACATGGGTCAGAATATATTCACGTTCAATCACCGCTCCAGCCTGACTAATAAGAAGTTTAAGAAGAGTAGATTCACTATGAGAAAGCTTCTGTGTTTTTGTCGTTGTTAATAATACATATTTTAAGGAATCAAATGTTATCTTCTGCTCAATGAGATATAGACCTGATCCCCTCATAGATACCCCTTGATCAGACATAATACTCTCTTATTTATCGTTAAATGGTTATCTTTTAATGCTATTATAGTCTTGACTACCCTACACAAATATAAAAATATTGAAATATTTAAGAGAACCAAGATAAGATCAATCAACTTCAATGGCTTAGATAAAACCATGTCAATATAAAGAGCTCAAACACTGCTATAACAACCTCGTTATGCACTCGACTTGCAGTGGTATGGTAAACCAATGTCCCTTCTCTAACTTAACAAACTAGCTAGAATCAACGACAAGAGAAACTGAGCACGCTACAGCGTGCTCAACAGATAGAGCCTTAAAGCTCAAGCGCAAGAATTTTAGACTTTCTCTGGTAATTGTAGAGCTGTTTCTTTTTATCCGGTAACTCATCAACTTCGACAATGGTAAATCCGTGCTCTAAGAACCAATGAATGCTCCGCGTAGTTAATGCAAATAGACGTGTATAACCTCGTACTCTAGCCTGACCTATAATGTTATTTAACAGTAAACTGCCCCTGTCAGCATCACGATATTCTGGATGAACAACCAAACAAGCAAACTCCCCAGCACTATCTTCTTCGAACGGGTAAAATGCAGCACAACCTATCACCAAGTTATCACGCTCAATAAGCATGAACTGTTCAATTTCCACCTCAAGTTGCTCACGAGAACGGCGAACTAAAATCCCCTGCTCTTCTAATGGCCGAATAAGATCAAGTATTCCACCTATATCACTAATGCTAGCTCTGCGTAACCTCTCTGCACTCTCAGTCACAATTTGAGTGCCTATTCCATCCCTAGAAAAAAGCTCCTGTAGCAATGATCCGTCATCTAAATAACTTACAAAATGACAACGTGACACTCCATTTCGGCAAGCGTCAATGCTAGCTTTTAAAAATGCCTTAGTACCAACACAGATACTGGTTTCAGCATCTAGGTCATTTAAAATGTGTTGCGCTTCATTTGGCATTAACTCAGCTAACACCTTGCCAGTACTGTCTAAAATCCCTTTTTCTGAACTAAAACCAATCATCTTGTCTGCTTTGAGCTTCACAGCAATTTGGGTGGCAACCTCTTCAGCGGTCAGGTTAAAACTTTCTCCTGTTACTGACGCGGCAATGGGGCCAAGTAACACAATTCCATTATTATCTAATTGTCTCTTTAGCCCCTGAACATCGATCCGTCTCACCTTACCACTCAAACAGTAATCAACACCATTATCAACCCCTAGTGGTTGTGCGATGACAAAATTACCACTGACCACATTAATTTGTGCACCTTGCATCGGCGTATTACTCAAACTCATCGACAGCCTAGCGGTAATATCGAGCTGTAAACTCCCTACGACTTGCTTGATGACTTTAAACGTTTCTTCTTCGGTAATGCGTACACCATGATAATATTCAGGAACCAGTGACCTTTCAGCCAATGCTGCATCGATTTGTGGCCGTGCACCATGAACCAATACGACTTTAATTCCTAGGCTATGCAACAAAGCAATGTCGTTAATGATTGAACGAAATTGATTTTTAGCTAAGGCTTCTCCCCCCAGCATCACAACAAAGGTTTTCCCTCTGTGAGCATTCACATAAGAGGCAGACTGACGAAATCCTTCAACAAGTTCTGTGGTTCGCACGCTAGTATCTCACTTAATTTATAAATTATCAGACATAATAATAAATCAATAATAATGCATTTAAATTCAAACTAACAGCATTTAATTTCATCCCGGTCTACTAAAAATATTGAAGCTAATCATTATTCTCGGCTCTGGCTGACTGCTTCGCCTTACCTCATGTGTCCATACACTTGCATATCTAAATCATTCAATACAGCATACTGGGCTTTGAAATCCAGCCAATAAAAAGCAAATTACAGACAAAAAAAAGCCCCTAATTTAGGGGCTTTTAAGAAGTTTATTACCAAGTAATTACTTGATTTTAGCTTCTTTATACATAACGTGCTGACGAATAACTGGATCAAATTTCTTGATCTCCATTTTTTCAGGCATGTTACGTTTGTTCTTTTCAGTTGTGTAGAAATGACCCGTTTTAGCGCTAGAAACTAGCTTGATCTTCTCACGATTACCTTTAGATTTTGCCATGGTTTATTATACCTTCTCGCCACGGGCACGAAGTTCAGCAATAACAACTTCAATACCTTTCTTATCGATGATACGCATACCTTTAGTAGAGATACGTAGCTTAACGAAGCGCTTCTCACCTTCTAACCAAAAACGGTGGTTTTGTAGGTTAGGTAAAAAACGACGACGTGTTGCATTTTTAGCGTGTGAGCGGTTATTACCGACCATTGGCTTCTTGCCAGTTACTTGGCATACTCTTGACATGTCAAACTTCTCCAAAACAATATATATAACGCTCGAGCATTAATGTACCTCGAATATGGCCGTCGCCTGAGGCACACAACAGAGGGCGCATTTTATACAGGATCTAAAAATAAAGATCAAGGGATAGTTAATCTATCCATCCCCGCTCTGCAAATGAAACTATTTCACAATCACCTACAACCATATGATCTAACAAAGAAACATCTATAGTTGCAAGCGCATTTTTTAATCGCTCAGTAATTCTTCTATCGGCTTGACTTGGCTCCGCAACACCTGATGGATGGTTGTGGCAAACAATCACAGCCGAGGCCTTTTTATCTAACACTAGGCTCACTACATCACGTGGATATACTGAAGCAGAGTTGATAGTGCCACGAAACAATTCAACAAACTGAATCACCCGATGTTGGCTATCTAGCAACAAAATTGCAAATACTTCATAGGCACGATCCCGTAATTGTCTCATTAAATAGTCCCGAGTTAAATCAGGATCACTCAATATTTTGCCTCTTTTTAAATTTTGTTGCGCCACACGTCCACTTAGTTCTACTGCAGCATGAAGTTGAGCATACTTAACTGGCCCCATTCCAACTAAGTGACAAACCTGTGATTGTGACGCTGCTAACAGCTCTCTAAGCCCACCAAACTCATTTATTAGGTTCATAGCAAGCTCCACAGCGCTTAACCCATGTGAACCATTTCTGAGGAGCACAGCCAAAATTTCTGCATCGGACAATTGAGACACACCAAACTTAATTAACTTATCTCTGGGACCTTCACCTTCAGGCCAATCTTTAATTCCCATCACGACTTCCTTGTGTGACTTTTTATTCAAAAGTTGAGTATGGACCAGTTTGTAGGACTTGCCTCTAATTATGGTGGACTTTCTCACCCGTCATCTTAACAACATCATTTTTTGATAGGCGCTTTTCTTCTTGTCATTTTTAAAACTAGACTCCTCGCAGCTCATTAGTTTGTGATATCTTAGGCTCAATTAATATTAGCAACTGTTTCGTTTCTTATTGAGCAACTTCTTATGAACCAGAGTCAGAATCAGGTAAACAAAAAAATCTTACTCGCCATTGGTGGCGGTATTGCGGCCTACAAATCCGCCGACCTTATCCGCCGCTTAAAAGAACGTCATTTCGATGTTCGTGTCGTCATGAGCCAAAGCGCCAAAGAATTTATCACACCACTCACACTGCAAGCATTATCTGGTTATCCGGTTGCCTCTGATTTACTCGACACCGCTGCTGAAGCTGCAATGGGACATATTGAACTTGCCCGCTGGGCGGATCTCGTTATCGTCGCTCCTGCGACTGCTAATGTCATCGCCCGTATCAACGCAGGCATGGCAGACGAACTCATAACAACAACATGCTTAGCCACTGAAGCCCCTATTATTATCTGCCCTGCGATGAACCAGCAAATGTACCGCAATCAAGCAACTCAAGATAATCTTGCTAACCTAGCCAAACGTGGTGTCACCGTTTGGGGACCTGCATCAGGCAGTCAAGCATGTGGTGAAGTGGGTCCTGGTCGCATGCAGGAACCTCAGGAAATAGCACAACAAGTAGAGCTGTTTTTTGCACCTAAGTTACTTCAAGGCCAGTCAATCTTACTGACCGCTGGCCCAACCCAAGAAGCCATCGATCCAGTTCGCTACATTTCTAATCACAGCTCAGGTAAAATGGGGTTTGCCATAGCAACAGCAGCCATAGCCATGGGTGCAAACGTCACTTTAGTCGCAGGACCGGTTAATTTACCCACACCAGCCGGTATTAACCGCATTGATGTCCAATCAACCCAAGAAATGCTCAATGCCGTCATGCTCAATGTCGATAGTCATCAAATTTTTATCGGTTGCGCCGCTGTGGCCGATTACCGAGTAGACAAGATAGCCGAAGATAAAATAAAAAAATCGACTCACGATATGCAACTTGCACTGATTCGAAATCCTGATATCTTAGCCACGGTTGCCAATCATCATCCGCGCCCCTTTACCGTAGGCTTCGCTGCAGAAACCCAAGATGTAGAGCACTATGCTAAAGATAAATTAATAAGGAAAAAACTCGATATGATCGCTGCAAACGACGTGTCCAATCCTGAATTAGGTTTCAATGCAGACCAAAATGCACTTAAAGTTATCTGGACTGATGGGCAACAAGACTTACCTGCAACAGATAAACAGCGCTTAGCCAGTCAGCTGTTGACTCTGATTGTAGATCGCATCACGTTTTCACAAGATCACCAGCAATGAAGACACCCATTGAAGTTAAAATCGTAGATCCTCGTATTGGAACCCAATATCCATTGCCCAGTTATTCCACACCTGGCAGTGCTGGCATGGATCTTCGAGCAATGACTGACAGCAATATCACTGTCGCACCCGGTGAAACCATATTAATCCCCACAGGGATCTCTATCCATATTGCCGAACCAAGCCTAGCAGCAGTAATTCTGCCCCGTTCAGGATTAGGCCATAAACAAGGTATCGTATTGGGCAATCTTATCGGACTTATCGATTCAGACTATCAAGGGCCCTTGATGATATCTTGTTGGAATAGAGGAGAGCATCCATTTAACTTAAGCATCGGTGACCGCCTAGCTCAATTAGTTTTTGTGCCTGTAGTACAAGCTGAATTTAAGCTTGTCGATAACTTTACTCACTCTTTACGAGGTGAAGGCGGCTTCGGCCATTCAGGCACTCAGTAATAATACATTGACTCCTAGTAAATAGACTATAAACAATATTAGTGACTTAACCTAGTGCAGAATAAACGTACAGGCTAAGATATCACCTAGCTCCTGCTGTATAGAGTGAAGGAAAAATAAATGGCTGCAAGCCCAAAAATGAATCGCCGCGAACATATACTCCAATGCTTAGCGACGATGCTGGAAACCAATCCAGGACAAAGAATTACCACAGCAAAACTCGCTGCTGAAGTTGGCGTGTCTGAAGCTGCGTTATATCGACATTTTCCAAGTAAAGCCCGTATGTTTGAAGGCTTAATTGATTTCATTGAAGAATCGTTATTATCACGTATCAACCTCATCATGGATGAAGAGAAAGACACCATGAAGCGCTGCCAGCACTTACTGCAATTATTACTCATATTTGCTGAGCGCAATCCCGGCATTTCACGTCTGCTCAACGGTGATGCGTTATTAGGTGAACATGACAGATTACGCAGTCGAATAGGGCAAATTTTTTCTAAGATAGAAACTCATTTAAAGCAAATATTACGTGAAAAAACATTACGTGAAGGCAAAGGCTTTACACTTGATGAGGCCATACTGGCTAATTTACTCCTTGCCATTGCCGAAGGGCGGATCTCTCAATTTGTTCGCAGTGAATTTAAACAAAAACCCACTCAACATTTCGAACAACAATGGATGTTTATCCAACAACAATTACTTCAAAGCTAAATAATATCCTTGATTTGTGGCAGTTAAATTTACTGCCACCGACCAACCCCACCCAGTTACTTTTGTTAAATTAATATTTTTAATTGATAAAAAAATACTTTTACCCTACCCTCGCTGCGGAAACAATTAACACAACCCACACCAAATTGACAAGGAAGTTGTATGTCACTCATAAAGTACTTAGCTATCATGCTATTTGCTAGCATTGAATCATTATCCTACGCCGTTGCCGAAGATACACCATCTCCAGCAGAGCTCTTCAGCAGAGGTGCTGAATTTACTGATGTGAAAATATCGCCCACAGGTGATTACATTAGCGCAATCACTAAACATGAGGGTAAAAATAAGCTGTTGATACTTGATGCCAAAACAAAAGAATTACATCATGCAGTGTTCTTTCCAAGTAATGCTCAAGTTGGTGATTATGCGTGGGTCAACAACGAGCGCCTCGTACTGCAAAAGGAGTATTTAAAAGGGTGGCAAGACCATCCTATTTATTACGGCGAATTAATGGCTATCAATGCCAATGGCTCAAAAGCCACGTACTTATTTGGTTATAACAGCGGTGAACAACAAACAGGTTCACATATTCCCAAAAACACCCCAATTCGCGCCACAGCACATATCTTAGATCCTTTGCCCAACGATAACCGTTATATGTTAGTCAATGCTATTCCATGGGGTGGCTCACGAAAAGTTGACTACGAAAAAAAACAAGATGTTTACCGAGTTGATGTGTATAAGGGGAAGCGTAAAAAAATCACCAGATCGCCCATTGGTCACTCCCGCTTTTTAACCGATCATGACGGAGAAGTACGCTTTGTCAGTGGCACCAAAGATTACATTCATTATGAATTGTTTTACCGACAAGATAGTGAATGGCACAACACAACTAATTTGCAGCATAATTTAGACAATCTAACCGCTATTGCGTTTAGCGATGATAAAGACAGCGTCTATGTCACTGGTAGCGAATCAGGAAAACCAGCAGGTGTTTATTTATTAAATATAAAAACCGGCACTCAACAACAGGTCAGTCAGGATAAAGCTGTTAGTCCAAGTCGTGTATCGATTAATCGTAATAATAAAAAAATGTATGCCGTTGAGTATGAAAATGGTTATCCAACTTATGAGTTTATCGATACCAATGACCCGTTTGCAAAATACACCAAGCAATTACTGGCGTCACTCCCCGGTCACCAAATACATGTAGTCAGTCAAACTCATGATGCAGAAAAAATCATTATTAAAGCGTTTAATGACCGCAATCCAGGAGATTATTACCTGTTTGATACCAAAAAAGTTAAACTTGAATATCTATTATCAGAGAAAAAATGGCTAGACCCGGCCGAGATGGCAGAGGTAAAACCCATCAAGTTTACCAGTCGAGACGGTATCGACATCCACGGATATCTGACCCTGCCCAATGGCATAGACGCTAAAAACCTGCCCTTAGTCGTTAATCCTCATGGTGGACCACACGGTATCCGTGATACATGGGGATTCGATCCTCAAAACCAATTAATCGCCAGTCAAGGGATCGCAGTACTGCAAGTCAACTTCCGTGGCTCCGGTGGCTACAGTGAATCATTTGAAGCGCTGGGTTATCAAAAGTGGGGCACGGCCATTCAGCATGACATTATCGATGGTACGCATTACGTCATCGAGCAAGGATTAGTCGACAAAAAACGAATTTGTATTGCTGGCACTAGTTTTGGCGGCTACTCAGCGCTACAAAGTGCCATCATTGAACCTGATTTATTTAAATGTGCTATCGGATTTGCTGGTGTGTATGATCTCCCACTCATTTTTAAGAAGGGAGATGTACAAGAAAGAGAGTCTGGTACACGTTACTTAAAACAGGTATTAGGTGAAGATGAGCAGGTATTAACGTCAATGTCACCGACACATAATATCGATAAGCTCAAAGCCAAACTACTCTTGGTTCATGGTGGTGAGGATGAGCGTGCGCCCATAGAACAATTCGAAGCGTTAGAAGATGCGTTAATAGCACACAACTACCCGTTTAAAAAACTTATTATGGATGATGAAGGCCATGGTTTTTATAACGATCAACACCGAGCCAAATATTTTACTAAAATGTTAGATTTCCTTAAACAAAACCTCAAATAGCCATACTCCCAGTACTGCTAAAAAGTCGATGACCATCATCGGCTTTTTTATTATTTGTAACCTGCTTTTATGGTATATATTTACACCAAATAACGGTATCCTGCTTTTACTCTAATTCAATGCGAATAGTTACCACTCTATATTTTTTTCTGAGATAACTAAACACTCGTTGAAACTCAAAGTCTACGGACAAAGAAATACTGAATATCACCACTCATGATGATAGTGGAGGAACTTATGACATCAAAAGAAGCCGTTCTCAGTGAGTCAGCCAAACTAGTGCAAACAGCACTATCAGCGCGTGGTCTCGAAACGCCTATGCTGCCGAGCGAATTTAGCGCCGACGAGCGAAAAACTAAGATAGAACAGCATATGAGAGAGATTTTAACGCTAATGTCTCTCGACCTATCAGATGATAGCCTTACCGATACACCACGTCGTATCGCTAAAATGTATGTCGATGAAATTTTCTCTGGACTCGATTACGCTAACTTCCCCAAAATCACTGTCATTGAAAATAAAATGGGCTTCGATGAAATGGTCAAGGTGAATGATATCAGCCTAACCAGTACTTGTGAGCATCATTTAGTCACCATAGATGGCTTGGCCACTGTAGCTTACCTGCCGCGTAAAAATATTATTGGTCTATCAAAAATTAATCGCATCGTGAGATTTTTTGCTCAGCGTCCCCAAGTTCAAGAACGATTGACTCAGCAAGTCTTAGTCGCCCTGCAGACCCTACTCGAAACACAAGATGTTGCCGTGAAGATGGATGCGGTACATTACTGTGTGAAATCACGTGGTGTGATGGACTCGACGAGTTCCACAACCACCACAGCCTTGGGAGGGATTTTCAAGTCTAATCCAGCAACCAGAGCCGAATTTTTGAGTAATTAGATCACAGATAAGTTCCTAGAAACTAAGGACTAGGAACTCCAATGCAGCTTAAATCCCGTATTGGTCGCGATAAGCGCTCACAGACTCAAGCTGTACTTCCATACCCGATTTTTCAGACAGGTAATTAATCAAATCACCTAGCTTGATAATCGATATAATTTGACAGCCAAAATCACGCTCCACCTCTTGAATCGCCGAAAGTTCACCTTTGCCTTTCTCTTGGCGGTCCAGTGCAATCAACACGCCTGCAAGTTCTGCATCATGGGCAGCGATGATTTCCATAGACTCGCGAATAGCAGTACCTGCAGTGATAACGTCATCAACTAGCATGACACGCCCTTTAAGCTCACTGCCAACTAAACTGCCACCTTCACCGTGATCTTTCTTCTCTTTACGATTAAAGCAATAAGGAATATCAATATCATGATGCTCACACAAGGCCACTGCTGTTGTTGTCGCAATAGGAATACCCTTGTACGCTGGGCCAAACAATAAATCATGCTCAATAGCAGAATCCACTAATGCCGCCGCATAGAAACGCCCAAGACGAGCGAGATCTCGACCTGTGTTAAACAAACCAGCATTGAAAAAATAAGGGCTAATACGACCAGATTTAAGTGTAAACTCGCCAAACTTTAATACCTGACGTTCTAATGCAAATTCAATAAACTCACGCTGATAGGCTTTCACAATCTCTCCTTAACAATTTATCAGTAATAAAAAGAACCCTGAAGGGCTCTTATACTACTAGGTATTTATTTAATTCGATAAATTTAACTCAATGCCGCTTTCTGTACATCAACAATCTCACGGATCCCGTGCTTAGCCAGCTCAAGTAAACTCAACAGTTCTTCATGGCTAAAGGGTTCGCCTTCTGCGGTGCCTTGGATCTCGATCATTTTACCGGTTTCGGTCATCACCACATTCATATCGGTCTCAGCCTCGCTATCTTCGATATATTCAAGATCACAAATAGGCTCTCCCTTGTAGATCCCGACGCTTACCGCAGCAATAAGGAACTTAAGTGGATTATTTTTCAAAATACCTTTTCCACGAGCCCAGTTAAGCGCATCAACTAACGCAACACAAGCACCGGTAATGGCTGCAGTACGCGTACCGCCATCAGCTTGGATAACATCACAATCAATCACTATGGTGTTTTCACCTAGCGCTTTCATATCAACGGCTGCACGAAGTGAACGGCCAATAAGACGTTGGATCTCTTGAGTACGGCCAGACTGCTTACCACGCGCCGCCTCGCGATCCATACGGGTATGAGTCGAACGAGGTAACATGCCGTATTCAGCGGTCACCCAGCCTTGGCCCTTTCCTTTTAGAAAACGAGGAACCCCTTCGGTAAAGCTAGCAGTACAAAGTACTTTAGTATCACCAAACTCAACCAAAACAGAGCCTTCAGCATGAGCGGTGAATTGACGTGTAATGGTCACTGGGCGAGATTGAGCTGGCGTTCTGTCACTTGGGCGCATAGGAAATTCCTGTATTCGTAAATCTAAAGGCGATTTGAGCGGTATCATTTTGGGGTCACAGTATAAGGGGTTGTGGCAATGGATGCCACGATATTCCGATCTCGAACGTAAAGCTCAGTGAGTTTACTTTGACGCGCAACTCAAGGCGTCTATAATCGCTGTTCACTTTGACGATTTAAACAAACTGGAATACTCACCCATGATCCAAAGCATGACAGCCTACGCTCGTATCGAGCACAAAGCAGAATGGGGCACAGCCTCTTGGGAAATTCGTTCAGTCAATCAGCGCTACTTAGAGACTTACCTACGCCTACCTGAACACTTCCGAAACCTAGAACCTCTGCTAAGAGACCGTCTACGCAAGCGTCTAAATCGTGGTAAAATTGAAGTAAACCTCAGATACGATCTCAATGATAATCAAAGCAATGAACTCCAACTCAACCAAGACTTGGCCAAACAACTCGTCACAGCGGCGAACTGGCTAAAAAAAGAAGCGGGTCAAGGTGAACTCAACCTGGTTGATATCTTAAAGTGGCCAGGGGTCATGTCTGGTTCAGAGCAAGATATGGATAGCCTAGGCAAAGAGCTGCTCAGTGCATTTGACGATGCTATCGATCAATTCATCGAAGCACGTGGCCGTGAAGGTGACGCCATCAAGGTCATGCTACAAACCCGCCTAGACGCCATCGTCGAACAAGTCGCGATTGTGCGCGAACACATGCCAACCATTATGCAATGGCAGCGCGACAAGTTGATTAATCGCCTTGCTGAAATAACCGGCGAACTGGACCCAGCACGCATGGAACAAGAGATGGTTATCTTAGCTCAGAAAATGGACGTTGCCGAAGAAATGGACCGACTCGACGCACACGTGGCTGAAACTCAACGAATCCTTCAAAAAGGAGGCGCACAAGGCCGCCGGTTAGACTTTATGATGCAAGAATTCAACCGCGAGTCAAACACCTTAGCCTCTAAATCAATCAGCGCAGACGTCACTGCAGCCGCAGTAGAACTTAAAGTGTTAATCGAACAGATGAGAGAGCAGATCCAGAACGTAGAGTAAAAGTTCCCGTCTATTAACCTTAGTCCTATCGGCCCAGTTTATCACTGGGCTTTTATTTGCCTATTAAGTTGGGTGATGGTGAAATATTCAGAGCAAAAAAATTAAAATTCACTTAACTAAGCTCGAGTTAACGAGCCTGCGATAACTTGTTGCATAGGTATAGATAATCGCGTTTTCTATATACGTCAACTAAACATGTATAGATTGCGGTGTTTTTTATACATGTAAAAAAATAGATTGACGCTCCTCATGAGTTAGAATATGTGCCACACATGTCGATTGAATCAAGTTTTGTGAACATGTTTGCAATGCATGTCGATTGAATCAACATAAGTTTCCCACAGCGCCAACCAACACAAACCATTGATAAAATATAAATATTAGGGTTATTCATATTTTACACTTGCGCTTTAAACTGCAACCAACCTTGTTGATTTAAGCGATGCCAAGCAGCGAGGATATGAGCGGGTTTCATGTGCGCTTTTCTAGCATTCCAGCGATGCACCTTCTGAACTAACTCTGCATTACTCAAGCTTTCAGGGGTTGATTCTTGAGTGGCATAGAGAGTGATATAGGACGGCTACCTAATGTATCTAACCTGAGCTCAGGTTAAGCAGCGCCGCTTAATATCGCTATTTTGGCCCCTATCTTTGTTGTGCTTTCTAGTAATAGCCAGCTATTACGTACGAAATCCCGCCTTGATATCGACAAAAATTTCGGTATTAAGCAAGTGGGTGAACAACAACCAACAAGAGTTCAACTTGTTGATTTTAAACGAAAAAACCAAAAATCATTTGACACTCGTTATCCCGAGTTCAGGTTATCTAACCATTGCTGTGCATACTTAAATAGATGGGATCCTGTGGCAGATTTAGTCAACTCGCCGACAAAATAGCCATTCATATAAATATCGAGAACAGCCATTACCACTCCTCCTTCCATTCTTGGTTAGATATTATGGTTTTTTCATTTCGATTGTCTGCTAGTTCAGTATTTCTGAACCTTGACGTCTAATTCAAGATTCAAAGCAGATAAAATTTTAAATAGCGTGTCTAATTTAGTTGAATCTGGATTCTGTTCAAAAATTGAAACGGTATCCTGACGAATACCGACTTTACTGCCCACTTTGCTTTGCGAAAGCTTCATGTTCAAGCGTGCATCTTTAAGGTACGCACTCAGTTGCTTTGAGTTAGTCATCTTCATTATTTCTTTACCCATAAAATCTATTGCTAAATCTACTTTACACGCTATAGCGTGTAGAAAACCCATAGCAACGACTATTTATTGCTAACAAAGTAAGCAATAGCGCTACAGTGATAAGTAAAATTCAACAACAAACAAGAAACAGTACCGACAACCTAATCAGTTAATGCACCAAATTAAAATATCTGGTTAATACGGACTCTTGCGCCAATAAGCTTTTATACAAGGTAAACTGATTGGCAGCACGCTCTAGATTATGGTTTTCATGATGAATGTGAAAGTAAGCATCACCATTAAGATGATCCGTTAAAAAACGCACTCCGATCATTAAACAAATCACCCGTGCACCCAACCATAAACTCAATTTTTCATCTTCACTAAGCACTGAGTCAAGCTCACTTAAATACCCATGACAAATGGCGGCAAAAATGGGCTCCCGCACATGCACATTATCTAATACCGTAGAATCTTCCTCCTCTGGTGAGGTAAAGGTTCGTACCATGTCGCCAAAGTCATACATTAAATGACCTTTCATACACGTATCGAGATCAATAATAGCTAAGCAACTCATATCCCTTTTGTCATACAGCATATTATTGATTTTAGTATCATTGTGACAGGTTCTTAAAGGCAATCTAGGTGATAATTCTGCCAGCTCCTGCATCAATGACTGTTGTGAAAAAACCCATTCGACCCAAGGACGACAAGCCTCTAACCTTTGCAACTTATCATGCTCTGCAGCTTGCTGAAGTTGAATAATACGATTAGGAAGATGATGAAATTGCGGGATAACATCTTCGAGCTCTGTCGCATCAAGATCCCTCAACGCAAAAGAGAAATGACCAAACGCTTTAGCAGCGGCAAAGGCCTCCTCTTCACACCTGACGACTTCGATGCTATGACTGTGCGCTAGGTACTTGATAGCACGCCAAAATCCATGCTCTCCAAGATCGACTGCAAGTCGTTTATCTTGTGTTAATAAAGGCTCAGCGACACTTAACTGGTATTCATCATTAATCGATTTTTGAGCAAGATGAACGGCAATTTTATGCGAGTTACTCACTAACGCATGCGGTGTTTTGAAGACATTAGTATTGATTTTTTGCAACACTAATTCTCCCATATTCCAACGAACCAAAAAAGTATCGTTAATATGACCATTACCTAAAAAAGACACGCTTGTACCCACAGCTGGAATGTTAAAATGAGGCAAAACTGACTGCCTAATAAAATCAATCACGAGTAATTTCCTTATACTTATTATCTAATCGTTCCGATAGCTGCTGCCTTACCCACGCAGCATCCTGAGCGTAAGTTACCCCAAACCAAGGTTCTTGAGCCGTTTTAACTCGAATTATTTTTTGATTGAGCACATTACCATCAGCTCCCTCAACCATCGCTTGCTGAACAACATCAGGTAAAAAACATTCAGATTTGGGTTCCGTACCCTGAGAGGTAACAAACTGAGTTAACTTAGCTTCAATCGCCAAAAATATATCAGGGGTAAACCCCCAGCACGTCATAGAGACTGGTACTGAAGATGGTAAGACTCCTTCCTTGCCATTAAAACTGCCAATTAGCCCCAACTCATCCTGACGTATATTCGTCCACTCAGTCACGTGTAACAGTCGTTCATTTTCAACCAAACAAACTCCCCGGTTAACACCGCCATGATCAGAGAGGGTCAAAGACAAGGGATACGCGACCAGCATCCAATCCAATTCTGACTCACTTAAACCAGCCACCAGTAACTCAAAAGCGGTGTCACCATAATAATCATCAGCGTTAATGACTGCCATGTTACCGTTTACTTTATCGCGTGCGCACCAGAGTGCATGAGCTGTTCCCCAAGGTTTCACTCTATGGCTAACATCGATGCAGGCTTCCAACGCGGCAACAGGAAGATCATCCATCGCCTGATAACAGTATTGATACCTAAAATTAGTTGGCAACTTGTCCTTTAAGCGGGTCAAAAAAATAGTTTCCAAAGCTTGCTCAAGCTCTGGCCTAATAATTAACACCACGGAGAGGAATCCTGCGCGACTGGCAGAGAGTATGGACAACTCAAGCATGGTTTCGCCATTGGGACCAAAAGCTGCCAGCTGCTTATCACCACCAAAACGGTTGCCTAAACCCGCAGCCATAATAACTAAAGTTAATGCTTCATTTTTGCTATTCACAATCATTCAATAGTAGAGTTTGGTTGTTGTGCATGTCAGTCAAAAAGACTGCCATTTACATTAAACCAAGCATTCTAAAGGGAAAATAACATTTTCTCCAGCTATAAATAGCGTGTAAACGCTTCACTTTTGGCTAATACAGACTGACTACCTTTCAAGCTAAAATCATAGCCACAAACGTTAACACTTCCTCTACGGGCAATGTTGGTAATAATCTCTTGAGTATCAAGCGGCGTAAACCGTGTTTCGATGCTGGCATCTGACATCAACTCAACCAGTATTGGACGATACTGACTGCCATTATCAAATACTAAATGTGCGCAACCTTTATCACCTTTTCCAGTCGCTAATGACCAAATAACACCTGGCTCACCAGAGTCTCCCAGCCAACTCATGATAAGCACCTCCTCTTCCAGTAAAAGCTTAAAGCCACCCGCCAATTTAACCTCATCACGATCATAATCACCTTGAGGCCTAGATCCTGTCAATGGTTGCTCCACATCATGGTTATCTACCGACGGTGCAAAAATAGACCAAATACTGCTCAGCACCATCAAGCATAAAATACCGCCAATCACACTGAATAATAATCTCTGATTTTGTTTAGCCCATATCACCCAAAGGTCAAAGGTTACTCCTCCTTCTTCCTGTCTCTGAATGAATTCAACTTGTTGCCCCCTCAACGGAATGTGCTCTTTGTTATCAGTTAGCTGCTCTTCAACCACTGTAACAGCAGGACCATCAAACGTGGGTTCAATTCTGGAACAACACCTCACCTTTGTTGATGAAAGCACTGGCCCTGCATAACCCTGATGATACATTTCTTTACTGGATGTCGATTGCTCAATAGCCAGAAAAAAAGTCAACAAGCTCGCAATAACAACACAAGTTAACGACGCCATGGCACTAGTGCTATAGGCTAAAGATAAGGAAAAGAGCATAAAAGGAAATAATGTTAAGCCCACAAATCGATGTCGGCGCTCACTATCATGTAACCGCCTTAATGTGCTCAAACCAAGCACTGGAGCAAGTAACAAAGCCAGTAACACTATTGTCCCGCCAGCCCCCATGACGACAAATCCCAATAACAAAACCAAATAAAGCAAGCCGCTTATAATTGAGAACCTCAACCAATTATCACGCCCTTTTATACAAAAAAGAGATTTATACTGCATTAAATTCAATACCTAAGAGTTAGTTCGTACAGAAAGCATTAAAATAAAGGGAGATGACCTTGCAATATTGGGCCTCTCTTTACATAACCTTTGGCTAAAAGGTGAGTTTCAGCAAATCACAGACTAACCAATTTAGCTGCTAAAGTCAGCGCCAACAAGACAACTTTCCCTTTCAGCAATAATAAAGCCCATCTTATGTTACCTAGGTAACAAAAATAGCACCGCTTATACTAGCGCCAGAGGGCGGCAGACTTGTATAATAATAAAATCAGCCTCATGACGAGGTTATCGGCTCTTTTCGTTTCAGCTTTTGGATACTAGGCTAATGACCGTACGCGGAAATTTATTTATTGTATCTGCGCCAAGTGGCGCAGGTAAATCTTCACTCATTTCTGGCTTACTGCAAGGCCAGCCAACCGATAAGCAAGTATCGGTTTCACATACGACCCGCAAGCCACGTCAGGGTGAAATTAATGGCCAACATTATCACTTCGTTACAACTGAAGAGTTTACCGCGTTAATTGCCGATAATGCTTTTTTCGAGTGGGCAGAAGTATTCGGTAATTACTATGGCACCTCTCGCAGAGTCATCGAGCAAACCTTACATAAAGGCATTGATGTGTTCCTCGATATCGACTGGCAAGGCGCTCAGCAAGTCAAACAAATGATGCCTGACGCTATCGGGATATTTATTTTACCTCCTTCGAAACAAGAACTTGAAAAACGCCTAACGGGTCGAGGCCAAGACAGCCAAGAAGTGATAGCTGGGCGCATGGCTCAAGCGACATCAGAAATGTCTCATTATCGAGAATATGATTTCATTATTATCAATGATGAATTTGATAAGGCACTAACTGATTTCACCACTATCATTAACAGTCAACGCTTAACTTGCGCTAGCCAAATTCATACTCAAAATGGTATGCTTAGAGATCTATTGGCAGAAGAACTGTCTTAGTGTACAATTTTGCGTCAATTTTTCATCTTAACACTGGAGTTCCATACATGGCTCGCGTAACTGTAGAAGACGCCGTAAACAAAATCGGCAACCGTTTTGATATGATCCTGGTTGCAGCGCGTCGTGCTCGCCAAATCGCCGTGCAGGGTAAAGACCCTATGGTTGACGAAGAGAACGACAAGCCAACGGTTATCGCTTTACGCGAAATCGAACTTGGTTTAGTCACCACTGAAACTCTGGACGCCGACGAGCGACAGACTGTTCGTGAACGCGAAGCCGCTGAAATCGCTGCCGTTGCTGCGATTGCTGAAGGGCGTAACAGCTTTATATAAGGAGTACAACCACTTGTATCTGTTTGAAGGTCTTAAGGAGTCTGCATCGGGGTATTTAGAACCCGAGCAAGTAGAATTACTCAAGCAGGCCTATCAGGTCGCGCGTGATGCCCATGAAGGTCAAATGCGCACAAGTGGGGAACCCTATATCACACACCCAGTTGCGGTCGCTCGTATACTGGCAGATATGCGTCTCGATCACGAGACGCTTATGGCTGCACTCCTACATGACACCATTGAAGACACCCCTGTCACCAAAGACGAACTCGCAGAATTATTCAGTGAATCTATCGCTGAATTAGTCGAAGGTGTCTCAAAATTAGATAAACTAAAATTTCGCGATAAAAAAGAAGCGCAAGCAGAAAACTTTCGTAAAATGATGATGGCAATGACTCAGGATATTCGAGTGATCCTCATCAAATTAGCTGACCGTACCCATAATATGCGTACTCTTGGGGCCTTAAGACCTGATAAACGTCGACGTATTGCACGTGAAACTCTCGAAATTTATGCTCCTATCGCTAATCGTCTTGGTATTCATAATATTAAGATTGAGCTGGAAGATCTAGGTTTCCAGGCTTACTACCCAATGCGCTATCGAGTGCTAAAAGAAGTCGTCAAAGCTGCCCGAGGCAATCGTAAAGAACTCATACAAAGTATCGAAGCGGCGATCAGTACTCGCCTCGAAGACACTAAGATTATCGGCACCGTAAAGGGGCGGGAGAAAAACCTCTACTCAATTTATAACAAGATGTGCAGTAAAGAACTTCAGTTCCAAGAAGTCATGGACATCTACGCTTTCCGGGTGATTGTTGACTCCATTGATACCTGTTATCGCGTCATGGGGGCGATGCATGGTTTATATAAACCGCGCCCTGGACGCTTTAAAGATTACATTGCCATCCCTAAAGCCAACGGCTATCAATCATTACATACCTCACTGTTTGGACCCCATGGTGTCCCTGTTGAAATTCAAATCCGTACTGAAGACATGGATCAAATGGCTGATAAAGGTGTAGCGGCTCATTGGATATATAAGAAAGGCGGTGCCGCAGAGCAAGGAACAACCACACAAGTTCGTGCTCGTAAGTGGATGCAAAGCTTGCTTGAATTACAACAAAGTGCCAGTACTTCATTTGAGTTTGTTGAAAACTTTAAAACTGAGCTCTTCCCTGAAGAAATTTACGTCTTTACCCCTGAAGGTCGTATCTTAGAACTTCCGCTCGGTGCCACTCCTGTCGATTTCGCTTATGAAGTGCATACCGATGTGGGTAACACCTGCGTCGGTGCCCGCGTGAATCGTCAAGCTTACCCACTCAGTCAACCCTTAATTTCAGGGCAAACAGTCGAAATCATCACAGCAAAAGGGGCTCATCCGAATGCTGCTTGGTTGAATTTTGTTGTAACGGGTAAAGCACGTGCCAAGATACGTCAACTGCTCAAAAGCCTAAAAGAAGACGATGCCGTTATCTTAGGTAAGCGTTTACTTAATCATGCATTGGGTGAAACCAAACTCGACATGATTGCACCAGAAAAAATTGACAAAATAGTCCAAGACACAAAACATGACACTCTAGATGCACTCCTAGCCGATATTGGCCTTGGCAATGCCATGAGTATTGTGATCGCTCAGCGCCTTAAAGGTAATCAAGACCAAATAGAGCTCCATGAGCATAAAGAATCCAACATGATGCCAATCCGTGGCGCAGAAGGAATGCTAGTCACATTCGCAAACTGTTGTCGTCCTATCCCGGGAGATGCCGTTATTGCTCATGTGAGCCCTGGTAAGGGGCTAGTGGTTCATATGGAAAGCTGTGCAAATATCCGTGGCTATCAAGGTGAACCAAATAAGTATATTCCAGTGCAATGGGATAATGCCGAAGGGGTTACGTTCCAAGCAAATTTACGCGTAGAAATAGTGAATCATCAAGGTGCATTGGCAAAAATTACTTCCATCGTAGCTGGTGAAGGTGCGAATATTCATAACCTGAGTACAGAAGAACGTGACGGCAGAGTTTTCTTGATCAATTTACGAATTTCGGTCACTGATCGTATTCATTTAGCCAACGTGATGCGTCGTATCAGGGTATTACCTGAAGTATTGCGTACATCACGAAATCGATAATTAGATATTACAAATAAAAAGAGAGCGTTATGGCGAATAAAAGCATCATAGTAACCGATAAAGCACCACAAGCGATCGGCACTTATTCTCAAGCTGTTAAAGTGGGCAGTACTGTTTATCTTTCAGGTCAGATCCCACTTAATCCAGAGAGTATGCAAATCGTTAGCACTGACTTTGATGCGCAAGTGATTCAAGTTTTTGATAACTTAACCGCTGTTTGCCATGCCGCTGGTGGTTCACTTAATGATATTGTTAAGCTCAATATTTATATGACAGATCTCAGTCACTTCGCTACCGTCAATGAAATAATGGAACGTTATTTTACTCAACCTTACCCAGCGCGCGCAGCGATCGGGGTTAAGCAACTACCAAAAGACTCTTTAGTTGAGATGGATGGAATAATGGCGCTTTAACCCAAACCACCTCAAGATGCAGCCATCCTATGGCGCGCTAAAGCGAGCATCTTGACATGGCTTGAGTATGCACACCAAAAGGGCGCTAAAGCGCCCTTTTGTTATTTTACTGATTGGTATAATACATGAGTCCAGAACGCTTTGCACGCATCAACGAGATGCTAGATAACCGTCAACCTGATTTAACACTCTGTCTTGATAAAGTCCATAAGACAAATAATATCGCTGCCGTTATCCGCACTGCAGATGCGGTTGGGATCCATCAAATTCATGCTGTATGGCCTGATATTGAAATGCGAGTGTCCGGTAATACTGCATCAGGCAGTCAACAGTGGGTGAACACCATCAAACATTATCATATGGATGATGCACAGCAAGCATTTCACGCTCAAGGCATGCAAATCCTCGCCACCACCTTTTCAGCCACAGCCGTCGACTTTCGCGATATTGATTATACGCGACCAACCGCGATTATATTAGGTAATGAACATGACGGTGTTAGCCAAGAAGGCATTGCGGCGGCGGATCAACATATTATTATTCCTATGATAGGAATGGTGCAATCGCTCAATGTTTCCGTCGCCTCTGCACTAATTATGTATGAAGCTCAGAGACAGCGACACGCAGCGAATATGTATGGCACTCGTCTACTAGATGACACTTATTGCCAAAAAATGTTATTTGAACAGGGGCATCCTATTTACGCTAAAGCTTGCCGCCGTAAAAACCTGCCTTACCCTCAAATAGATCATGCAGGACAAATTTTAGCTGATGCCAACTGGTGGGCCAATATGCGATCCGCAGAATACCACCCTATCGATACATAACAAATTTGTTATATTTGTCATAGATGATTTTTTTCGTCATACTCGAAACACCTAATTAATTGTTTGATAATAAAATACTAACAATTTTACCCATAAAGAGTAATGAATTTAATCATGGAGTCGCTGATGGAATCGACAATCAAAACCCCTGTAGAAATGCTATCCCATTGGGTCGAAAAGCAGGGAGATCACACCTATCTTAGGCAGCCCATCAACGGTCAATATCAAGATTTTAGCTGGCGTGAAGTTCAGCAGCAAATGCAAAAAATAGCTGGGGCATTACGGCATTTAGGTTTTGAACCAGGCGACAAAATTGCCATGCTTTCAAAAAACTGTGCCGAATGGTTTATTACCGATCTTGCACTCATGCATGGCGGCTATATCAGCGTACCAATCTACCCAACAGCCAATGCTGATACCATTCGCTACGTACTAGAGCACAGCGAAGTAAAAGCCATTATTATTGGTAAGTTAGATTACTGGGCAGATCAAGAAGCTGGAGTGGGAGGCGATATTCTCAGAATGGCAATGCCATACGACACCATGCCTGCTCAGTACTCGTGGCAACAGTTACTTAAACTCGGCCAACCACTTATCGATGCCCCTTTCGCCAGTCCTGAGCAGCTGATGAGCTTAATCTACACTTCAGGCTCAACAGGTAAGCCTAAAGGGGCGATGCAAACATTTGCCAGCTATGGCTGGACATGTCAGGCAGTTGTCCGAGATCTTAAAACGGATAGTGAAGATAGACTTATCTCCTACCTGCCCCTTGCTCATATTACAGAACGTGTCGCCATTGAAGGTTCCTCTTTCTATTCGGGGAGTAGTGTCGCTTTTGTAGAAAGCTTAGACAGTTTTGTTAGTGATGTTCAACGCGCTCGTCCAACGGTATTCTTTTCAGTACCACGTCTTTGGAGTCTATTCCAGAAAAACATTATCGATAAAGTGGGTTACGACAAGCTTAATTTCTTACTTAAATTACCGATCATCAGCGGCATCGTTAAAAAGAAGATCCATGCCGGACTAGGACTTGAACACTGCCACTTATTAGGCTCAGGATCAGCGCCTATTCCCCCCTCATTGATCACCTGGTATCACAAGATAGGTCTGAATATCAGTGAAGCGTGGGGAATGACAGAAAATAGTGCCTACTCCATCATTAACTACCCATTCGATGCTAATAAAATCGGTACCGTGGGACGGGCTGTCGAAGGCTGCTTAATCAAACAAGACAAGAGCGGTGAGTTACTCGTTAAAAGTCCAGGTTTAATGACTGGTTACTATAAACAAGAGGAAATGAGCCTAGCTTCATTTGATGAGGATGGCTATTTTAAAACTGGCGATCTCTGCTCAATCGATACTGATGGCAGTGTCTCTATCACTGGACGGGTTAAAGATAACTTCAAAACCTCCAAGGGAAAATACGTTGCACCAGTCCCTATCGAGCGTAAACTAGCCCAAGATCCTCATATTGAGCTTATCTGCGTCATAGGCTCTGGTTTGCCTCATCCTATTGCGTTAGTTCAGTTATCAGAGGGAGCAAAGCTGCAGCCTAAAGAGGAAGTTCGCTGCTCTCTTAAAGCGACACTCAATAGTATTAATCCCAATCTTGAATCCCATGAAACTGTCGACGCCATCATCGTCGCTTCAGAGGCTTGGGATGTCGATAACGATATACTCACCCCAACACTGAAGATAAAGCGCCATGTTTTAGAGAAAAAATTTATCGATAAAATCGATGGTATTCGCGGGGGTAAAATTCTCTGGGAAGAGGAGATAGACTGACAACGGGTTCAGCCTCAGATTGATTTAATACCAAATGCATTAAGTAATTGTCCATTCAGCGGGAATTCAACGCCATGAAGGCAAGGGCTGTATTTGCTCTTGCAATACAGACATTCGCCACATCCATGTGCCTTGAATTGAAAAATTTGAGAGCCTCTGAATTGATCATATATTTAATGCAATTGGTATAATAGGAACATCACGCCAAATGACATGGCGCAGTATCATTACACAAGCCTAAAGTACCTGCATTACATCTTGTAATGATAAACGTGATTTAGGTAAACTTGCATTATAATCATCTTCAGGATGATGATAACCAATGGCTAATCCCACTTCACAGACAAACCCATTTAGCTCATTCTTGAAAATCTCACCAACTAAATCACTGTCTATCCCTTCCATCGGGGTAGAATCAATGCCTAATCGAGCCAAAACGTGTAACGTATTGCCTAAGGCTAAATAAGTTTGTGACTTAGTCCATGAAGCGTTGTTACCCGTGTCGTCAGTATTAGATTCAACAAAGGCAAAAGCACCAAAAGCTTGCTCTCTTTTTTCAAGCTGAGTGCGTCCATCGGCAATGCCTTTATCGACAACTTTGGCATAATCCTCTCGCGTATAACTTGGGTTATGCGAAAATAAAATAACATGAGAAGCGGCTTTAATGTGTTGTTGATTAAATTGATATTTGTATGCAAATGCTTCATGCATACGCTGCTTTGCCTCATCACTCTCAATCACGATAAATTTCCATGGTTGAGAGTTGATTGACGATGCAGACAGACGCATTGCTTCATAAATAATATCAAGCTCAGATTGAGGAATGCGTCTTGATGCATCGTATTTTTTAGCGGTGTGGCGCAGGGTAAGATCTTCAATAATCGAGTGAGTCATCTTCATCGTTCCTTTAATCAGTATCAGTATTTAACTTAAGCATCAAGTTCGGCTTCAATATCAGCCGATTTTACCCAATTGGGCTGCTGACTTAATAATGCACCGTATCGTTCGATATGAGGGTACAAGCCTAATTCGCCATTGTTTTGCACTATTTCCACAATAAACGACATCATGATGTCCGCACCACTTAGCTTGCCACCGACTAAATAGGTTTTACCTTCGAGCATATCATTGAAATAACTCAGCACCTTTTGCACTTCCCCCTTGGCATAGCCTTCAAGGAATGGCGTCTTACTGCCATCTTTTGCAACCAACATACGTAACAATAAAGGCAATATTGCCGAGCTCTCGGCGAAGTGGATCCATTGCAAGTAATTGATGTGATCTTGACTGTTTCGAGCTGGTGCTAACCTATCAGCCGCAAAACGCTCGATAAGATACTCGGTGATGGCACCGGACTCGGCGATAACCTGACCATCAAACTCAATAACAGGAGACTTACCTAGAGCATGGATCTTCTTCAACTCAGGCGGCGCTAAAAATGTCTGACTGTCACGTTGATAGCTTTTAATCTCATAAGCCTCACCCAACTCTTCGAGTAACCAGATAATACGCTTAGAACGCGACTTATTAAGATGGTGTAAAGTGATCATAATGCTCTTTTCCTTATTGGCTAAATTGGGCCATCATGCCGTGTGCTACCGCATCCGATGATGCAGGGTTTTGACCTGTGACCAAGTGGCCATCGGTGACAACAAAACTTGCCCAGTCATCGCCTTTCACATAAATGCCACCATTTTGTTGCAGCATATCTTCCACTAAAAAAGGCACAATAGCAGTCAACTGCACCGCCTCTTCTTCTGAGTTACTAAACCCAGTCACTTGCCTACCGCTGACTAACGACTTGCCATCAGCTCCTTTAGGATGCAGTAGCGCTGCAGGGGCATGACACACTAGCCCTAGCACTTTTCCAGACTGGTGGAAGGCTTCAATCAGTCCGATGGAATCTTCATCTTCAGCCAAATCCCATAAGGGGCCGTGGCCACCAGGATAAAACACCGCGTCATAATCGTCGGCATTGATGCTATTTAGTATTTGAGTATTAGCCAATAGCGCCTGAGAGCTTAAGTCTGTGGCAAATCTATCGGTCGCCGCCGTTTGAAAATCAGCCTCATTACTCTTAGGATCAAGAGGCGGCTGACCACCTAATGGTGAAGCCAATGTTATTGTGTGGCCCTTATCTTTAAAGGCATAGAAGGGCGCGGCAAACTCTTCTAACCAAAAGCCAGTCTTAAGGCCAGTATCGCCAAGTTTATCGTGGGAAGTCAGTACAATAAGAACGTTCATTTTAGATCCTTAATAGTCAAAAAATAAGCGAATACGTAAAGGTATTCGACGTTTGCCAAACTAACAAGCAGCGCAGCTTGGCATTCAATCAGATTAAAGCGCTAAGCTTAAGATATCGCGGCTCATGGCAAGGTCGATATTTTCATGTTCACCCAGCGCCACCATACCGTGCTCTTCTAGTTGCGCAATGACAGCATCGACATCTTGCATGCCTAAGTCGTAGTCTATTAGTCGGGTCGGGATCCCCATAGCTTCGAAAAAGTGTTGGGTTTTCGTGATAGCCAGCTCAATTTTTTCATCATTGCTGCCTTGCTCTAAATGCCATACTCGATGCGCAAACTGGAGTAACTTTTCACGCTTAGCCTCTTTTGTTAACCTCAACAAGGAAGGCAGAATAACCGCCAAGGTACGAGCATGATCAATGTCATATAGGGCCGTGAGCTCATGACCTATCATATGTGTCGCCCAATCATGGGGGACACCGCTACCTATGCTGCCATTGAGCGCTGTCGTGGCAACCCACATCAAGTTGGCACGTATGTCATAGTCATCTGGATTAACTAACACCTGAGGGCCTAGTTCTATCAGCGTCTGCAGCAAGCCTTCGGCTATTCTGTCTTGAACAGCAGCATTGACTGGATATGTCAGATATTGCTCGGTAATATGCACGAAAGCATCGACGACACCGTTGGCCACCTGACGCTCGGGTAAAGTATAGGTCTTAGTCGGATCCAATATCGAAAATTGTGGATACACAAGATCGTTACGAAACGGCAGCTTTGCCTTGAGAGATTTACGGGTTACCACACTGGCATTGTTCATCTCGCTGCCTGTAGCTGGCAATGTTAACACTGTACCAAAAGGCATAGCCTGAGTGACATTAGCCCCCCAATTAAGCAAAATATCCCAAGGCTCACCATCAAAAACTGCCGCTGCTGCAACAAACTTAGTCCCGTCAATGACTGAACCACCACCCACAGCCAATAAGAAGTCTATTTGCTCGGTTTTGACCACCTCGACTGCTTGCATTAAAGTTTCGTAGGTGGGGTTAGGCTCAATACCACCAAATTCAAGTAATTCACGTTGACCAAGGGCCTGCTTAACTTCATCTAAGGTACCCGTTTTTTGAGCACTACTACCGCCAAATAACACTAACACTTTGGCATCTTGTGGAACTAACTTATCCAACTCATTTATTTTCCCCTCACCAAAACTGATGCGGGTCGGATTGTAATAGTCAAAATTAAACATGGAATTGCCTCACATTAATCATTTAATTTGAACAAATCTACCGCTTGATACAGCGAAATAGACCAGTCGTCTAGTGTTTATTGAAAAAAATCCCCGCGTACCTAATACAGGCAGGCGGGAGTGGTAAATCGATGAGTATTAAATTTTTAGTGCTATTGACTAAGGCCTAAGAACCAACTTAGTTGTTTCTATCGCCCTATTTAGCGCATCTGAGGGATGGCCCAACTTGTTCATTAAGCTCGCACCTAACCACATGTGATACAGCATTTCGGCTGTAGATTGTGGATCTCTCTTCGCAATAGAGCCATCTTCAACACCCACAGCAATACACACTGTTAAGCGGTGAATAACACTGGCAGAGCCATTGAGCAGCGCAAGGCGCATGGCCTCAGAAAGATCGGCCACTTCGGCGCTAAGTTTAACCACCAGACATTTCTGATCGATACAGCCTTCGATCTGTGCCGTCAGCCATCTTTGCCAGTACGTCATTAATCGGTCATAACCATTCAAGCTAGTATTACCAAATAAAGTATCGAGATCAGACTTATAACCTTCAAAGTATCCTTGGATAAGTGCTTCACCAAATTGCTCTTTCGATTTGAAATAGTGATAAAAAGATCCCTTTGGCACTGCGGAAGCTTGCAATAATTGCGCAAGCCCAACACAAGAAAACCCCTTGGCGGCAATCAGCTGATAGCCAACGTCAAGAATATGCTGACGATTGGATTGAGTGGTAGATTCTGTTTTCATAGGCAGTAAGCCTACGGCAAATTAGACCAGTCGTCTAGTTCTTTTGATATATTTAGTTAATTCAAAGGTGAACAAATACAAGTCCAATCAGAGCAAAATGGGAACTCCCCTTCTGGACAAGAAGCATAAGGTGCAGCATATAATGAGGTACCTAAAAATGCTGATAATATAATTAATGCTGTCGCGGCTTTCTTTATCATAATAAAATCCTATATTTTAGTTTTATACGTCTTTAAAGTAAAAACACTTCGAGTATATTTCATAGAGTTATCAAATATAACTCATAAAAAATGTTGTTTATTCAATCTAGTCAATACTGTGTTCAATACAAGCAACAAGCATTCTCACTATTTCAGTTTAGTTCTTATTCCATAATAACCTGAAGCAGGTTTATTATCACCATTATCGTATTCTACATGGAATATATTCCAACCCATATATTCTACACTATTTGGGTGTGGAATAAATTTGCCCATGCATCGGTCTTTCATTGAGTCATATGTTGCTTCAGAGATATTATACGCATAATAATAAAAGTGGTCTGAACCTGGCATTATATACTCCTTAGACCATGTTCCATCGACGTTAATTAATTCATCATATTCATTTTTTAATGAATAACCATCCATAATAGAGATATCAGCACAATAAATAGTGACATCTTTTTCATTAGCATAAGATGACAGTGGAGCAACACCTAAAAGAAGTGATAGCAATACATTACTTTTAAAAAGATTCATAATTATCCATATATAATCATTGCTCTATATATTACTTAAAGCATATAAATTGAGACTGTTAATAAAATAAAGTGGTGACCCCCCCTTTGTTTACATTTAAATAAAAACACATTAAAGTCTTTGTTGCAACTAAAGCTTTACTAAGTATTATCATTTTACGATAAATAAATACTTTTTTGATTTTATTATCATGCCGATTTTTAAGCCAATCGGTGTAAAGACTTATAACTCTCCACTTTGAAAGTGTCATTATTCTTGCCTTTTTATTAATTTAAACAACAACTGCCTCATTTGCTACCTATCAACTGCAACCACAACTAAAATCACACCCACCCAAAAGAATTAGCACTAGCAACAATTCGGCAACCTAGATAGTCATTTAGGACTAACACTTTAATACTACTTACTTATTATTGATATTATTTATTTGATCAAACATTGATCTAAATCAAAGAACTCCTTAAATTCCACTCCAGAAATTAAATTAGATAGAAGTAAACAAATGAAAATAAAATTTATATCAACTCTGCTCTTTTTGATCAGCTTACATATTTCATCTGCACACGCTGCAACTACTTATGTTTACTGTGCCACTCCTGACGGAAGTGATTGGGATTGGCTTTTAACTAACAATAACGATTATATTTTAATGGAAGGTGTATGGGGAAGGAATACGTATTCTGATGGTACGTACTTTAATTATTTTAGTATCTCAATCGAAAAATATACATTAATAAATTCTATGTGCCCATTAGGTTATGTAGCTCAGCCAGGTGACCGTGACTCTTCATTCTGGGAAGTGTTTTATATTATAGACTATAATGGGAATTTTATTGCAGATGGTAAAAAAAGCGTTATTGGAAGCAACACCTCTCCATCATTTCGATTATAAAAACCAAACGCTTTATAAAAAATAAAATAATGCTCGCATATAACAATAAATCATAACACTAACTAAGATGATAAAAATGAAATTTATATCAAATTTTCTTTTTTTAGTAGCAATTAATACTTCTACTGCATATGCAGAAACAACCTATATATATTGCTCTCAACCCGATGGGAGTAACTGGAACTGGCTAGTTGATAGTTCTAACAACTACGTCCAGGTAACGGGGAAGTGGGGGAGAGAGAGCCTCCCTAACGATCACTATTTTAATTATTTCAGCATTTCAGCATTTCAGAGGAAACTTATCTGACAGTAAGCACACTATGTCCGGCAGGTACTATTGCTCAACCTGGAGATTTTAACTCTTCCTATTGGGAGGTCTTCAAAGATCCCTATGGGATCTATTTTAATTTAGGAATAAAAACTATTTTTGGCCCAGAGATAAGTCATCGCTTATCAAGATTGACTTAATTTATTAATAACCCATTAAAAATAAGAAGTACGCATAGATGAAGCTAAAAAAAATAATCACCTGCCTTACTTTAATATTAAGTAGTCAGTCGTTCGCAGAGACCTATGTCTACTGTGGATTACCCGATGGAAGTGACTGGGAATGGCTTTTAGATGAAAATAATAATTATGTCCCCATTGAGGGGCAATGGGGACGAATAACTGCTGCTAATCATGGTTATTTCAAAGTCTTTAAAGTTCAAGAGTCCACATTTATTGAAAAAACACTAACATGCCCTGAAGGATATATAACTCAACCCGCTGAAAGAAATAGCTCAAAATGGGAAATATTTGAGCTAATAAGACCGGATGGATCATCTTACTTCATTGATGCACACAAAAGTTATTATAATTATCAAAACGGACTATGGAACTTCGACCGTATGTAACATTATTCACCAACCAACTTTTTACACTAAGCGCGTTATGTAACGAGTTGGTTTACTCTGTATAGTCAGTTCATGATTTATACGATGATGAAAAACAAGTTTCAAAGAGTGAATATTTTCAGCTCTAGATTATTGAACCTAAATGAGGCTTAAATAGCATTTTATACCGCTGTTTTGACCCATATCTCTATTGTGCTCTCCTAGCAATAACAGGCTATTAGGTAGAAAATATAACCATAACATCAAAAATATCCTTATCTAGATGATAGTATCGAGCCTCATTAACAACCACACAGCTTGAGCAAAATGGGTCTTAGGATTGCCATAACCCGTTTATCTGATAGTATATGTATATAAACACAGTAATTGAGAGCTACAGCATAAAGCGGGCTTAATTGATTAGATGGGTAAAATAGTGGATAGACTCGATCTTGTTCCTGTAACTGAGCTCAAAGGCGTGGCCAAGAAAATGCTTGAACGTCTAATGAAACTTAATCTAGCTACAGTGCAAGATATCTTGTTTCACCTGCCTCTACGTTACGAAGATCGCACCCAGATCTATCCCATTGCTTCTCTTTATCCCGGCAGTTATGGCACCATAGAAGGCGTGATCCAATCCAGTCAGATCATTCAAGGCCGCAAGCGCATGCTCACGTGTACTGTCAGTGATAATAGTGGTTCGATAACCCTAAGATTTTTCAATTTCTCAGTCGCACAAAAAAATGGGTTAGCCAATGGGGCGCGGATCCGAGCCTACGGAGAAATACGTCGCAGTGCTCATCAAACCGAAATTGTTCATCCCGAATACAAGTTAATCAATGATCACGATCCAGAGCTGCCCAGCGACATTCTGACTCCTGTCTACCCAACGACAGAAGGCCTTAAGCAAGCCAGCTGGATAAAATTAACCGATCAGGCTCTGCTGATGTTAGAAAATGGCGGGCTACAAGAACTTCTCCCTCTGCAGCTTCAACCCAATAACCTCAGCCTTAAAGCAGCCTTACAACTCTTGCATCGCCCCCATAATGACGTCGCACTTTATGAGCTAGAGCAAGGCACACATCCTGCGCAGCAACGGCTTATTCAAGAAGAATTATTGGCTCACAATCTCAGCATGCTGCAACTGCGTCAACGCAGTAATCGCGATAATGCCATTTCAATGCCTGCCACAGGGCAACTACTCAATCCTTTTTTAACCGCGCTGGCGTTTAAACCAACAGGTGCACAACATAGAGTCGGTTTAGACATTGGTAAAGATCTTGAAAAAAATGCCCCGATGATGAGACTTGTTCAGGGAGATGTAGGATCAGGAAAAACCTTGGTCGCCGCACTTGCAGCCCTACAAGCAATTGAAAATGGATATCAAGTGGCCATGATGGCCCCCACAGAACTGCTGGCCGAACAGCATGCCCTTAATTTTAGTCAGTGGTTCGAACCATTAGGATTAAAAGTCGGCTGGCTTGCCGGCAAGCTCAAAGGTAAAGCCAGGGCACAATCGTTAGCCGATATAGAAAGTGGCGACGCTAATATGGTCATTGGCACACATGCTATTTTTCAAAGCAAAGTAAATTTTAATAAATTAGCGCTGATTATCATCGATGAACAACACAGATTTGGTGTCCACCAGCGCCTAGAATTAAGAGAAAAAGGCATTCACCAAGGATTTCATCCTCATCAACTCATCATGACAGCCACGCCAATCCCGCGTACCTTAGCCATGACAGCGTATGCCGATCTTGACACTTCAGTGATCGACGAACTCCCTCCAGGACGCACACCCGTTAGTACAGCTGCAGTCTCTGATGCTCGCCGCAACGAAGTTATCGAACGAGTAAGGTTAGCCGTAACCAATGATGGCAGACAAGTTTATTGGGTTTGCACCCTCATTGATGAATCTGAAGTACTCGAATGTCAGGCTGCTGAAGATACCGCCGCAGAACTCACATTAACCCTAGCAGAACTCAACATAGGCTTAATTCACGGGCGGATGAAGTCTGCAGAAAAACAAGCTGTCATGGCGGAATTTAAATCTGGAAACCTCAATTTACTGGTCGCCACCACAGTCATTGAAGTCGGTGTTGATGTCCCCAACGCCAGCTTAATGATCATCGAAAACCCTGAACGACTAGGTTTAGCACAATTGCATCAATTAAGAGGCCGTGTAGGACGTGGCTCAATCGCCAGCCATTGCCTATTAATGTACAAGGCCCCGCTCTCTCAAATGGCGACAAAACGGTTAGGCGTACTCCGAAAAAGTAATGATGGTTTTATTATCGCTCAAAAAGATCTTGAAATTAGAGGGCCCGGTGAAGTACTCGGCACGAAACAAACTGGGGTTGCCGACATGAAAATAGCCGATCTAATCCGCGATCAAGCGCTTATCCCGCATATTCAAACACTCGCAGTCCATGTGATGCAGCAAGTGCCAGACAATGTCGATGCCATAGTGCACCGCTGGCTCGGTGAGCGAGAGCAATACGTACAAGCTTAATCACCTACCAATATCATTCGTCAGGTTAATTATTTTTTAATTATCACAACTTACCTAGACAAGGGCGTTGATTATTGCACAATGGAGGCTTAGGTCTTACAGCGCATAATTAACACAAATTTAATCGGCCCATTCGCCAAAAGGATGCTAAATGCAAGTTAATCAAGAAGATAGAATAGAACAGCAGGAAAAACCTGCTAGTACTAGTACCATAGCCATCGTCGCTATCGTTGTTTTATTACTCCTATCAGGTGGTGCTTACTACTACTTTAGCGCCAATAATGTCAGCCAAAATGAACGGGTGGACACTGTCGAACTGCCGGACCCCGTTCCAAGTGAGCCTTTAGCAATAAAAGAGCAACCTGACGAACCAATAATAACAGTCGATCCTAAGGTGATTGAAGACGTCGTCATCACTCCTCCTGCCGAGCCTCTACCTGCGTTATCAGATAGCGATCCATTTGTGCACAATAAAACGATTCAAATGGCTAACGATAGCAAAATAGAACCTTATATTGTCGAAAAAAACATCCTCAGACATTTCGTCGTCTTCGTGGATAATTTAGCCCAAGGAGAGCTAGCTCGAAAAGTCAGCCCACTTAAAGCACCAAACCAAGTATTTACCGTTTCAGAAATCACTAACAAAACGTATTTAAACCCTGACAGCTACCACAGATACGATCAATATGCAGACTTCGTTAACAACCTAAATGAAGCACAACTGAAGCAGACTTACCAAGATCTAACTCCACTATTAACAGTAGCATTTGAAGAGTTGGGCTATGGTGATATGAATTTCACTGACCGCATGTTAAAGGCCATCGATGTCATGCTTGACGCCCCTATTACTGATAGCCCAATTGAACTTAATAGTATTAGTGTTAATTATCAATTTGCAGATCCACGACTAGAGTCTCTACCCAATGCGCAAAAGTTACTCATCAGAATGGGACCGGAAAACAGTAAAAAAGTGAAATCGGCATTACGTAAGCTGAAAAAAAGCGTGGAACAATAAATTCAAATCACTTCATTTGCTCTTTAATGTTCTGGGCTAATATGGCCTGTACTGGCTCACTTTCCCACTGGAGGCCCTGTTGGTATAAGGCTTCCAGAGTTTGATTGAGTGTTTTTAGGGCCGCTGAGGTGGTTTTCCACTGGGTTTCTGGCAATACTGCCGACCAGGTTTGTAAATCTTCACGCGCACGTACATTGAAACATTGAGCATTCACTCAAACTGAGTGCAGAGTGCTTCTTTACCGTACAACTCAAGCTCATCGGGCATGACAAAATAGTGATTAACACCACAGACAACCCGAACAGCATTCTGTGACACTGTGGCAGCATCACTGGAAAAGGTGTGCATCATAATAAATGATAAACTCGCACCATAAAGAGCCACCGCTGCTGGCACCCAATATGCTTGACTAGGGATATCTTTCTTTAAAAGATAACGCCTTAAACGCCTGAGATTTCATCATTTCATCTCGAGATAACTCATCTGCATTTAACTGCTGATACAGCTTAAAGCGTCGTTTCCATTTATCTTTTATTTGAAGCTCATCGATATTAATGATGTTATCTGTCATTTGTCTCACTCTAATTTAACAATATTTCAAGGTAATCGAGCTAGCTGTATTTAGTTGTATTTAGTTGTATTGGCCGCATCAATAAATATTGCGCGGGTGCATTTCGTCGATGTAAATCACTGGGGTCATTTGACTGATAAATTTATCAGCGGCCGCTTGAGCTTGTTGTTTTTCGGCTGCGGTAAGTTCAGTAGCTGAGCCATTTTCTATTGCTAGGTCTATATCTAACATGCCGTAATGAGGTGTTGGAAATAACATTTCTTCAATTAAAGACAATTTATATGCCATTAATAAATCGGATTTTTCAATTGAAGTTTTTTTACTCACTAATGCTCCGATTAAAGTAAAGGTAGCACTGTGACTCCCTAGCTGCACTTCTTGATACAAACGTTTGATCGCAGATTCATGGGAGACGATCTCTTTATAAGCACTCTGATTACTATAAAATACCAATTTCCCCGCCGCAGGTAAAAAGTTATTGTTGGCGGCCAAGGTTAATAAATCAACAATCGCTTGTTTTTTCTCTGGGGTGAGGTCTTTATCTTGCTCAAAACGCAGGATGGCGGCATATAAGGGGGAATAGTAACCGGCTTTGGCCGCCTCAGTGATAAGTGTAATGTTAGTGTGATAATCAGCCTCATTACCAAAACGAATGCTGCGCTGATTGGCATAAAAGCTTGCCATCACATCGCCTGTGTCGGCTTTTTTGGCAAATAATTGCGGTGCCTTGTCGTACCACTCCGGGTTACAGATATTGACACCGATATTGGCTTGTTCACAGCGACTGGTGTCGGGGTCGAGTTTGCGGGCCGCGTAGGGGCTGCCCTTGCTGGCGGCTTTATTGAACCACTCACCCGCCTGCGCTGAATTTCTCACTCCAGCGCGCTCAATAGTGACCCCATACCAGAACATGGCAGCTGAATTGCCTTGTTTGGCAAGGGGCAGTAGCTCCTGAGAGGCGATATCTAAGCGGCCACGCTGAAAAGCCAGCACCCCGTTAAACAGTGGGTTATCTGGGGTGATTTGGCTAGCGGCATAAGGGTCTGGGTCTGGGTCTGGGTCTGGATTTGGTTGGCTGTTCTGTGACACTTGTTTAGAAAGCGCCAATAACTCGGTATAGGCCAAGGCGCCAAATTCGGACTCGAGTCGCTCCAGCTTACTGGGCGATAGCCGCCAAATGGCGTAGCAGATAAAGACTAGCAAGGCCACGCCCAGTAGCTTAAGGGCTAGTTTGGTGTATGTAATGGCGCGGCTTTTATATGAAAAAAGTTTAGCGGCTAAACGTTGACGCACTGATAATTTAACCATTGATTCTTTCGTCTTTTGTTTACAACGCTGTCTCTTAAGCCTTTGTGTTGCCGATTTTTGTTTACGCAATGATTTAGGCTGCTGCTTAAGCTCTGGTTGTGTTAACCCTGCATTGTCTAGCAAAATGGTGTCCTTGGTGCTTGTATGTTCAATTTAACTTTCCATGTCATTTGTCTACTTTCTACATTTCACAAGGCAAGGCCAAAAGGGCCAGCCAGCTCTTAATGCTTCACGCTAGCCGCATCAATAAATATTGCGCGGGTGCATTTCGTCGATGTAAATCACTGGGGTCATTTGACTAATAAATTTATCGGCAGCGACTTGAGCTTGTTGTTTTTCGGCATCGGTGAGTTCAGTAGCCGAGCCATTTTTGATGGATAACGCTATCAAATTTCTTCCTACGCGCGAATTTGAGAATAAGGTATTTTCAACTAAAGACAATTTATATGCCTCTTTTAGAACAGACTTCTCAATTGAATCTTTTTTATACAATAATGAGATACTTAATCCTGTCAAGCCACCTTTATGGCCTAAAACAGTTAATTGGCGCTGCCAATTAACTGCGGATTTATCGGAAATCAAATCAAAATATGATGTCAACTTCTCCATCGCCGGTACAAAATTGTGATTAGCCGCCAAGGTTAACAAATCAACAATCGCTTGTTTTTTCTCTGGGGTGAGGTCTTTATCTTGCTCAAAACGCAGGATGGCGGCATATAAGGGGGAATAGTAACCAGCTTTGGCGGCCTCAGTGATAAGTGTAATGTTAGTGTGATAATCAGCCTCATTACCGAAACGAATGCTGCGCTGATTGGCATAAAAGCTGGCCATCACATCGCCTGTGTCGGCTTTTTTGGCAAATAACTCAGGCGCCTTGTCGTACCACTCCGGGTTACAGATGTTTACTCTAATATCAACCATTTCACAGTTACTGGTGTCGGGGTCGAGCTTGCGGGCCGCATAGGGGCTGCCCTTGCTGGCGGCTTTATTGAACCACTCCCCCGCCTGCGCTGAATAATAAATACTCTTACCGGTAGTCACTTCGCCATACCAGAACATGGCCGCCGCATCGCCGGCATCGGCTAAGGGCTTAATAGCCTGCGCCGCCGCGCTATATTGACCGCGCTGATAGGCCAGCACCCCGTTAAACAGTGGATTATCTGGGGTGATTTGGCTGGCAGCATAAGGGTCTGGATTTGGTTGGCTGTTCTGTGACACTTGTTTAGAAAGCGCCAATAACTCGGTGTAGGCCAAGGCGCCAAATTCGGACTCGAGTCGCTCCAGCTTACTGGGCGATAAACGCCAAATGGCGTAGCAGATAAAGACTAGCAAGGCCACGCCCAGTAGCTTAAGGGCTATTTTGGTGTATTTAATGGCGCTTATTTTAAACGCTGATTGCTGAGGCACTTGGTTAACGTTTGCTGCTGTAGGCAAGGGGACATCCTTATAATCTTATTGTTCTTGATGCTAATGTTTTGGCTATTTATGGCCTGTGGTCATCTTACCACGGGCCATATATTGACGATATGGGGTTTAGCCGCCTTAGTGAGCATCGACCGTTTAATCAGCCCGCTCACTCAGACCATTAAATCTGCCAGTTAAAAGGCTGGGCATTTTGCTTGGCGATTTCGGCCTCGACCTTAGCCTTGGCTGTTTGCTTTTCGCTCGTCATGTCGGGGCCGTCGTAATAAGCCAGGTGTTCATACTGACTGACGGTGCCAGCGGTAGTTTTGGTATGGATTTGGTAACGGAAGCCTTTGAGGTTATTACAAAGCGGCTTACAAACAGTATTAAAATCAAATACAGAGGTATTTACTCCAGTTTTAATATCACGTATACCATGCACTTTAACAAACCCTGCCAGCTTAAACCAGTTGGCGATAAAACGTTGCCACTTAACGGCGACGCTGCCTAATGGGGCATTTTTGGCCACGCCCATACGATACAAGGTTTTTTCAAACTGACGACGTTTGTGATCCGTGTCCTTGGTATTCTCAGTACTGGCAACCCAAGCTAACACTTGCATCACCGCTTGTAATTGAATTTGGTTCGTCGCATCAGTTTGGTTCGCTGTAGCATCCCATACTTTGGCTATATTTTCACCTAAAGTGTATTCTTGAGCGTTGATCAAGGTCGCTAACAAGGGCGCTAAGGTTTCTGGGGGGAGATTGTTTACCCATATTCGTATAGGTAATTGATTTAAATTAATTTCATCCTCTTTCATAAGGATTCTTTTTGCAATAAGAGGCGCAAACTCTTGTTGTTGTGAATCTTGATAATACCGACTTAATAAACGCGGCGGCAGCAATATGACATCGGCTAAAGTTAAACCAAGGGCGATGGCCACGGTGAGTTGAGTGTTAAGCTGAGTAAAAAAGTCATTCGTGTCTTTGCTGTCATCACCCAAGATGCGGATGCGACTAAAGCCGCTTTGCTTTAATACGCCCAGTAGAGTGGCGATAAAACTGTCCATGTTATCGGGATTAATGCTAATGGCCACCTTACCGCCGGCCCCTGGGCCACAGACCCATTTTGCTGCGGTGATTAATACCAGGGCGCCACTGTCGTACACCAGCCTAATATATGCCTCGCCACCTATGCCCAAGTTGAGGCTAACACTCCCAGTCACGGCGCCTAAGCTTAACAATGGCATGGCTGGATTTTGACTCACTGGTGGGCGCCAAAAAACCTCGGCACCGAGGCTACCATTGGCTTCTATACCGGCAAAGGCATTGATATTAACCCCTAACTGGGCGGCGCCGTCGAGTACCGGCAAGTAGGAATCGGGTAAATATCTGGCGTCATCCGCCGCGCCGGTATTGGGATTCATTGAGCGCAGCTGATTAAAATCGGCGGGTTTATAGGCGCGGCCTTTAACCCCAATGCCACTGCCGTCTTCTGCCGGGCCAAACTCTAGTTCAGTCCCCAAACTGAAACTGGCGGCGGCCATGCCTGAGACTTTAGCGGTGAGTTTCATGCAGATCATGCCCGCATCGTAAGTGCCGTCATAATGGTTGACACGCTCATCGTTAATGGTTTCATACCATTCATAATTCATATTGAGTGCGTAGCCTTCGACCTGCTGCTTGGCTGTATCGCTAGTGGTGCTACTGACCTCAATTTCGCTATTGGTCTTATTCAGTGGCAACCAAGTTGAAAAGGATAATTGGCCGCTGAGCAAGGTCAAGGCGCAGTCAACTTTGGCACCCGTTGAAAAGACCTTACTCATGCTCAAGGTGTTTAAATCAGGGCTGGGGACACCTAAAGTGCTAGCTGATGTGCTGGTAAAACGCATAAACTGTGCTTGGGCATTGGCCATATAGGCTGAGCCATCATCTGGACCTTTCCCGCCTTGCCAATGATAGCTATCGCTCCAAAAACCTTTATCGTCAAATGTGCTCAACACCTTAGCAAAATTCATGTTACTTAACCCACTCACGCCAGGCTTGCTTAAGTCGTTGAGTATTTTATCTAAACTGGGCGCGTCTGCTGGCACCGACGCGCTTGGGGCGCTGGGCATAGAGACTTGCAGAGTAATGTCTTTAACGTGCCCATTGGCTAACTTAGAGTATTGACCATCTTTAAGGGGCATATACCAATATGGACCACGTAAATAACAGGCCTGACCCTTGTCTTTAGACAGTAAAAAACATTCAACTGGCTCAATGTTGCCCATGTCTGCTTGATTAATAAACTGACCGAGTTTTTTCTGCTTGGTCTTCCACGCATTTTCATCCCATATTAAGGTGTAGCTAGCCTGCTTTTTATGCCTGTTTTTATCGTAATAATCGATGAGGCCTTGTTTGGCACGTTGTTCTGCTTTTTGTTTAAGCTGAGTGATTCGCGCTAATGCTATTTTTTTAATCCATAGGAAAGGTTCAAAATAACCAGGGATAGAGCCGACACCTAAGCTCTTTAATCCAGCTAAATGTTGACTCATTGAGCTGTCAATAATGCTTAACAATGCCATGGTAGGATAATAAGCCCACGACACAAGATAGGCTTGCTCTTTAATTAACTCACTGGCTTTTTTTGTCGCTTTATTTTCAGGTGACAAGGCGTTAATCCCTAGCGCCTTAAATATATTTTTGATGGTATTATAATTTTTATCGTTATCATCAAAAATACTGACCTCACGCCACTCATCATCTTTAACGCCATCAGGCTTAAACTGCCCTTGCACCGTCCCCTCTAGTTCAGCAAGGGTTAAACATTGCTCTTTAACCACATAGCCATCATTATTTAAGCGCATAAGGGGGCGAGTAAAATGGATAAGCTCCATGTTAAGGTACATGGATGAATACCAAATTTTCTGTAACCTTGCTTTGGCAGTGTCGTTATCAAGTTTAAAAAAGTCCGCTTCTTTGCTTGGTCGATTGTCCATGATTTTACGCATGTTTTCAGCAATATTGGTTTGCTTTTCACTGGTAAAATATTGTTGTTTTTGGTCGAAAACAAAATAGGTGCCATCGTCGCTATATTGCTCTTTGGCCGAATTTTCAGCCTTAGATTTAAGATTGTTGAGTTCGTCTTCTAAGAATTCCGCCAGTTTTTTGTTGGTGTCCTCAAGCGCTTTTTTATACTGTCTGGCCTGTGAGTCTGCTGTTTTTAACGCCTCAAAATAATCATCAGGTACGGCCCAAGTCATACCATTCAAGGCACTAATCTGATTATCATCCACTTGCCCATTGATGTTACTGATATAGGGGAAGCCTAAAGGGGTGGTCAGTTTATCAATAATCTCTGCGGTTAATTTGCCTTGATGCACATTGAACACAGTCTGCACTAAAATGAGGGCGCGAAACTTAAACTTATCATCATCAGCCATTAAAAATGACTCATGGGATTTAGACTCAAATTTTGATAGCACTCTAAGGTTATTCAAATTTTGTAGCGTCTGAACTTGATCATCAACCACAATCGCATTGCTCATATGCTCAATTTCGATATCAATTTTATCTAACGCAGCTTGAGTGACCGCAAACCAAGCAGGATTACCAGATAAAGGATGCGCGGGAACATACAAGATATCGACAAATTCAGCTGACTCATTGCTACAGGTCGTCTTTGCACATAATGGAGGAGCATCAACAAGGGGGATCTCCTTTCCAGTGGTGATAGCTTGAGGAACATACTCCTCAGGCACTTTATTCACCGCGTGATTTGGCACATTGATGCTAGCGCCTGCAAAAATTAAATCCACATCTTTGATGTCATCGCTGTTTAGCTTTTGCAGTTCATCAACGGTGGTGTTATAGCGCTTAGCCAGTAAACTTAAACACTCACCCTGAATGATTTTATATTTATTGAGCGTGTCATCCGTAGTTTCATTCATAATTACATCCATTTATGCCAGATATCTGACTGAAGACGGTAAGGAGTGGCGGCTAACTCTGCCATGGCCGGTGAACGGAACAGTGATTCAATTGCCCCTTGTTCATTAACCCAAGAAAGGCCCACTGCGGGGCCGAGTAAACTGTTAATGTCTGCAGCATTGAGCTTATTTGCCACTTGCATCCACACGGCATTGTTATAGCAGCGAAACAGCATGGGCTTATCGAGCATATTGACCGTCATTAAATTGATTAAATGCTCAGTCAACAGTTCGATACTCGTGCTATTGGGCACCGAAAAAATCACCGCACTACTGCGCCAAGCAAAGCTGGTTGTCAATATGGGTAATAAACTGCTATTGGCGCTAATGTTAAACAACACAGGGCTTTGGTCCAGCAAATATTCAAACTGACTATTTTGGAACAATTTTCTGAGTTCTGGTAGCGCTTCATGTTCATAAGCCTTTTGCATGGCATTGGGAACCCGCAGCGTATCGACCAAGATCCAATGCTGTAGCTGCGGTGACGAAGCAAAGGGAAAGGTGGGCATCATTCTTGAGCCTTAAGACAAGGGCAATCATCTCGCAAGCAGCTACCGTCGGCTTGCTTTTGGCACATGGAAACTGCCGCGATGTTATTGACCGCGATCATCTCCATCATTTCTGGCGCCAGTTGCAATGGCGTGGTGACACTTGGGTCTTGCGCGGCAATAGGTGCCTGAGCAGGTGCCGCCGCTGGGCTGGTCGTAGTTGAACTCGTCGTAGTTGAGCTCGTCGTGGCTGGACTCGCTGCTGCTCCTCCGCCCATAACTGGCATCGGCGGACGCTCGCCAATGGCGGTGCTGGTATAGTCGCTGCTTAAACTTGCCTCGGCTAGCTGTATTTGCTCACCTTCAGCCAATATGGCCTCTGCAACGGCAAGCGGTAATATCGGCGTTTGGCCCGCATAACCAGAGGCAGAGCCTGCGCCCCCCCCTGAGTTGAGGTTAACCGCTGAGCCGATTAAGTGCACGCCAGCTGGGTCGATTTTAATCACGCTCCCCCCTGCCTTGAGGGTGATTTCAGCGCCCGCCTCAATCACCACTTTTTGACCCGCTTTAATGTACACTTCAGTGCCAGCTTCTAATATTGAGGCTTTCCCGACTTTTTGATGCACACTGCCGCCGACCTCAAGACTGACATCGAGCTTAACCGCTGTGCGCCGCTCGCCTTCAATGGTGAGATGGTCATTGCCCTTGATTTGGCTGACACGCTCGTTATCTACGAGTAGGTGCTTATCACGCTTAACGTGCTCAGCCATGTCGTTTTCGACTAATGTATTGATGTCTTTTTGCGCATGCAGGTAAATTTCTTGCTTATCAAGCTCATCTTCAAACCTGAGCTCATTACTGCCTTCGCCTTTATGGGTTTGGGTTTTAATCACAGTGCGAGTTTTATGCTCGGGCAGCGCGTAAGGCACTTGATTGATGCTATGAAAAGTTCGCCCGGTAATAATCGGTTGGTCTGGGTCGCCCTCTAAAAAGCTCACTATCACTTCATGACCAATACGCGGCAGCGCCATCATGCCATATTGACCCCCCGCCCAACCTTGACTCACCCGCACCCAGCAACTGGCGCTATCATCGCCTTCGCCATAGCGGTCCCAAGGGAATTGCACTTTGACCCGACCAAACTCGTCACAGAAAATCTCTTCGCCTTCAGGGCCTACCACGGTAGCCATTTGTGGCCCCGTCACCAGCGGTTTAACGCAAGGGCCCGCCTGCCACGGGTTACTGGCGGGAATGGCCTCAAAGTCGTTACTGTAGCGAGTCGGCTTTTGCGTGTTTGCCTCTTCAGCGGCAGCGCCTTGCTCACCCGTATGGATGACCTTGGTTAACACCCAGTCACGGTTAAGCGCCGCATCACTGTGCTCAGCCAACGTAAACTTAGCGCCTGATATGGCCTGCATAATGTTACTGTGACCCACACTCATCTGCGCTTCACGGCGTAGGGACTCTTGTCTTACTTGGGCAATAGGCTTACCTGTGGCATCACTTTTGTAACGCCCAGGATAATCAAAGTGTTCGTAATCTGCTTGTTGAAATGCTAATTCTTTACCCGTACTATTTTGCAAAAAACTGTACTGCGGTTTTTTAAAACTTTGATCTTTTAAACTCACAATGGCGGGCTTTATTTGATGCTGATAAGCAAATGAACTGACAAAGGGCAATTCGGCCATACCACCGCTGAGGGCGTTGTAAGGGAAAGGCGTCGCGAGTGCACTCAATTTAGTGGTGCTGTCACAAAACACTAACGTGTGCTTGCCTTCTGTGTGCTCAAAATAGTAAAACAGCCCAACTTCTGCGGCTAAGCGGCTGATAAAGTCAAAATCAGTTTCTCGGTATTGGACGCAATACTCGCGTACATCAGATTGAAATCTGGCATCGCAGCTAAAAGCATGATCGCTGATCCCCATTTCAACCAGCAAGGTTGAGATGATGGTCAACACACTTTGTTGCTGAAATATACGGCTGTTTTGCCTTAACGTCAGTCGAGACAAGGCCGGCACTAAAGTGATGCTATATTGCGTATGATGATGACCCGTATCACCTTTACTGAACTGACTGACAATACCATGAACGTGACGCTCAATGCTGTCACCTTTGCTCCAACTCATTAAGCCTGCTTGGTCAACAATGGCTTCAGGGGTTAAATCATCGAAGCGACTTAATAAATTAAGTTTGACTTCAAAGGGTTGTGATAGGCTTTCGACAAACTTGAAATCCAGTACACCAAAGCGAGTGTCATCTAAGCCTTGAGCTGTAAAATGAAACCGCAATCCTGAGCCTAACTGCGCCATAGCGAATATCCTTGTGTAAATCGGTTCAATAAAAGTGGGAGCACCAAAGAGTGCCCCCACTTTAAAGAAGTGTACTTAACGCACTTTTTGAGCGTAAGCGCTCAAATGCTTATGCTTCAACCGGGGCACGCCAGTCATCAGCACCTGAAGTACCTGAAACAACGTGATCCCAATTAATTTTACGGTAGCCCATTGATACAGTGATCAACTGAGTGAAATCCGCTTGAGTAGGATCTTGACAATGAGGCATGCCGAAGTTGATGTCTACAATCGTGGCGCCTTCAAGTGAAGTGGTAAAGTAATGCTCTTGCTTACCTTCAATAGAGGTACGGTACCATTTAAGCTCAACTTCAGTGATTTTTTCACCTGTTGCTAATGCGTTATACATTAACGGCACAGCTTTGTTCAAGGCAACGGTAAATTGAAATGGCTTGTGAACGCGCTGACCTGAAGGCATACCAGACTGAGGATCGGTTGGCACAGTAACGACGTGATCAAACTGTTGAACCATCATTTGATCTGCATGACCTTCAACAAAAATATCACCGACAGAATCAGCGGTGAATGCACCTGCTGTGATATGGCCCTGAGTTTCGCCTTTGATTGAGATATAACATGGTGTTGGCATAGGAATTCCTTTTATTAACAATTAATTAACGATGCACGTTATCGTGATCTGCCCAATATATAGCAAGAATAGTGCCAACTAACTAAATCGTTGATTTAAAAGGATATGATAAAAATAGAAAAATAGGCTGGGCCATATATGGCCCAGAGCTGAGCAAGATCTGGCCCAGCGGGCAATATATGGCCCAGCTTTTTGGTTGATAAATAACCTATCAAGGCATAGGCAGAATAAAAAACAGCCAACAAGCTTCAGTAAACAAAAGAAATGTTAAGTATTCGTTTTTTTGAATACCGTTTATCAGGGAGTATTTTTCATGAGCGTTGTCAAAAATCATAGCCAGCCATTGTTAATCAATAACATTTCACCATTTATGCTCGAAACAAAAATGTCGCTAAATTCAACGCATACTTTCAGATGTCGCTGAACCCAAAGTGTGACATAAGCAGCTAGTGAGAAACAATCACTTAGCTAAATCATGTACCCATACTCTGACATAAAATATACTCATAGCCTGACAAATCGAAACACTCTCTAATGAACACAAATGGCAAAATGTCACTTTATTACAAACTGTAATAGTGCTTTACCCATTTACCTTCGAATCAATAAAACAAACACTATTGCAGCTTAACCTAGATTGGTTTGTATTAATGTACTTTTACTTCTATTACCAACAATAAAAATTTAGTTGTTTTCCAGATGAAGGATAATTGCATTTTTATGCATTAATCACTTACAACAGAGAATATTTAATTTTTCAAGATCTGCGAAAGTCAGACTGTTTATGTCAAAAAATACCCAATTCGCTCTATTATTTCAAACATATATTGCCGCTTAGATTTAGTGTTACACGAACAAATAATGTGTAGCTGTTATCCTTGGAATCTAAGATTCTTGTTTACCGTTTTCGGCATCACATGCATGTTATTTATGATCATAAATAAAAAGTATTAGCGCTGTTAGTCCAATGGGGACTAGCGGAGCTAAAGCTAAAAGCAGGGCTATGAGTACAGAATAGAGATCAAAACATATAAAATATATTGCAACGCCAACCGACACAGGAAGTGTCGATCTTTGAAATCTGACATAATGGATCCGATGAGATTATTTTTAATGAGTGTGACTCAAGTAGCCTACTTTGCAATGGAGCCTTATAATTAACTTGTACCAATAATTCCAATCCCTTAATAACTGAGCGGTACAACAAAGCCCTTCCATATCGCCTTTAGCATTCTTAGTCAGCCAACCTCAGCTCCGATATTCACGAAACTCGCAATGAATTGTAAAACCAAAACATTTACAAATTTGGGGTTGTCAGATGTCTGTATATATAGTAACATGCAGCGAGTAAAATGTAATTTTATATAAATTAAAAAAAGATATGTAACATGTTATAGTAATTTAATTTTAGAATAAGAAATTAAAGGGAAAGATAAATTCAGATGAACTGTAATTCTAATAACATAACCTCAAAAAAAGTTTTTCAAGAAGCTGTAAAACTCTCATTTCCTCTGGTAATTTCTCAATTTTTATTTATGTCCAGCGGTTTCATTTCTAACTTGATGTTATCTCGAGTAAGTGAAAATGCTTTCGCGGCAGGCTTATTCATCAATGTGATACAAATTATTTTAGTCACGGTTATTTTCGGATTGTTATCTTCTCTCAGCCCACTTATAGGAAAAGTTATCGGGCAAAAACAACAGCTTGAACATGTTGGTCAACTTTTTATTTCCGGATGCATTATTTCTTTTCTACTTTGCATTCCGATAATCTGCACACTATATTTTATTGAACCTATTATGCTAGCTATTGGCCAACCTCCAAGTCTTGCCCAACAATGTGCTCTATATTTTCATATATATTTATGGTCAATCCCGGCAGCGGGTTTAATATCAGTATTTATACAATTACTTTTGGGAACATTTAAACAAATTATTGTATTTGCATATAGTATTGGCAACTTATTTCTATCATCAATTCTTAGTTACATCCTCATATTTGGGAAACTAGGATCCCCTGCTTTAGGATTAGAAGGGTTAGCTTGGGCTGTCTCAATTTCATCGTGGTTAGCTGTGATTTTATTAGGTACTTTTATTTTACGCCACCCAGATTATCGAGATAATAAATTATTAAATTTAAAGAATAAAAACATCCGTAAACAAATGGCTAGTATTACTAAGCTCGGACTACCAGTTTCAATCCATATAGGTAATGAAATGTTTTCTTTCTTATTTGTCATTACGATGGTAGGTTGGATTAGTATAGAAGCACTGAATATGCAACAAATTGTTACACGCTACCTGTTAATGTTTGCCATTCCAATATATGGCCTTTCCCAAGCAATAACTGTTTCGATCAGCAAGCAATTTGGAGCAAAAAACATCAGTGAGATCCAAAGTATTGGCCAAGCATATATAAAAATTGGAATAATATATTCTGTTTTTTTACTTGTGGTATTTACAACAATACCTGACACACTTATTAGTCTATTTATAGAAAATAAATCAGAAAACACCAATATGTATTACACATTATCAATTATATTGATTTTAGTTGCTGTTGGCCAAATTTTTGATTCAATAAAAAACATAATAACAGGTGCATTACGCGGACTTCATGACACTAAATTCCCAATGAAGGTTAGTATCATTATCGCTTGGCCAATTGGTGTGCCACTTGCATACCTTATGGGATTTACATACAACGGTGGATTGATTGGAATTACCCTTGCTCATATTATAACTATTGCACTTGTATGTATCTGCTTATATCTTCGCTGGATTAAACTATGTAGAAATATGACATCCTTTATTGGGTTTCAAGAAGCGAAGGAAATGTAAACCGAAGATATTTAAGCGTTGTTACAACACTTAAATGTGTGGTACTGCGCTTAAGGCCCTTCATCAGAGGTAGCAATGCTACAAAAAATATCAAATTTAGAACATGATAAATCAAGACTCTATTCACATCGATTAGATTTTGGCATGATACAATTAAAAATAAGCCATGATTAGAGTAAGTTGAGAGATTATTAAATAGTTTTTTATTAAAAACAGGAAGTTGCACTCATTTTATGATCAAAAATCTCGTGCGAAATATCTCACCAATAGAGCAGGCCTTTACACTGTTCAATACCTTGGAAACAAGGTCAAACATAAATTTAACAGGTATATATAAGAGTTTATGCATTGAACATGGTAAAGGGAGTAGTTATAAGTCATTTCATAATAAACTACGAAAACCAGAATTGACTCAACTCCTTTGCCTACTTACCGAGCAGGCTACTAAAGAATGGTTACTTGAGCTCCTAAAAGTACTGAAATCAGAACGTGAATATAAAATAAAAGCTCAGCTAAGGAAATGGTGTCGATACTTCAGTAAGTTTCCTTGTAGAGCCCATCCAGATAGAGGTGAGCAGACTCTTTTTGCACCGCAGACTGAAAAAGCATTACTAATAATGGATAATCCATTATATTTAAAGGGTTACAGCTCCTTAAGAACCAACCTATGAGATTCACGTAAAGAGATTTAATATGACAATACTGACCAACATAAAAGTCAAAAACAAAGTTTCATTATTAAATACTAAAAATATTTCCTAGTAAGCTTCATTCCTTTGATTTATTAAATCAAACCCGAGATTATTTAAAGTAAAATGAATGTAGCTCTAATAATTACCTAAGGTTTAAATTAAGAAGAGTAAATATGACAACCTCAAGGAAGAACACCACATTTAACTATGACGATATTGCTATCGTTTCAGCTGTTCACCACGGTCAATTACTTATAAATAAAAGTGATTTATCTCTTGACATCAACTCCACTGTAAGTGATTCATTATCAAATTCGACACTTAACATTTATACTATATCCGATGAAACCCTATCAACTCATCCTATCGACCCCAATTTTTTCGCTCGTGAATGTCAGTCACCGGTACTCATCGACAATGATATAAGAAGGTATCTAGAAACAACTTGGCACTTATTAGAAGCAGCGGGGCTCACACGAAAAAATCTAAAAGATAATAACGATATTCGTGTGGGGATATATTTAAGCCCTACACAAAAATTCTCTTTGGAAATGCACTCTGATGACAACTTAACCAATAATCATAGTTATCAGCTACAAGGAAATAAAATCACAAACCATATTATCCGTTTTTTAGATCTCTCCCCTTCAAAAGTCATCACTGATAATAAATCTACCGTCTCGATAAACGCTGGCCCTATTGCTTATCAAAGTCTGCTAAATGATGACTGTCAGTTAGCCATTGTTATAGGGATAACCTTACCGTCGATTATAAAAACGACAAAAGGAAATGAACAAGAGCAAGCATTGAAAAATTCTTATGCTCATAAACCTTGGGCTGTGCTTTTAAAAAAGCTACCACAAGCCATTAGCCATAAAAATAATATTCTCGCTATTCTTAAAACGTATCAAGATGATAAAAACAAGACTTGTATATCGGCTTTAGAAATTTCCTCTCCCCCGGTCTCAACAATTGACTCAGAATATATTTCGCAAGAAAAATCTCACGAAATAATTGTGTTATCAGCCAATTCTCCCGATGCCTTATTACTCATTGCATCTCAATTGCTGAGCCATATCCAAAAGCCAAGTGAACATAACACCAGCAGTGTTAAATCCGACCACAATTACAGCCTCACAGATCTTGCTTACACTTTACAATTTTGCCGTGAAGAGATGAACTATCGTCTCGCCATGGTGGTAAATAATTTTGAACATTTATCGCTTGGTCTCGCCCAATACCTCCTCAACGAGGGTCACGCAACTGCGCAGGCACAACAGACTCTAAAACTAGCACAATCCATTACGCCTATCTCTCTCCATCGCGGTGATATTAAGAGCAATTCCCAATTACAAAGCTTATTGTCTGGAAGCAGTGGAGAATCCATGATTAAGGCTTTATTGATAGAAGGGAATTTCAACGATCTGGCATTGTATTGGACACAAGGAGGAATTATTCCCTGGAAGTCGCTGTATCAGGGCAAGTCTCCTAACAGAGTCAATTTGCCCGGCTACCCATTTTATCAACCGCCTCAACAACCAACAACAGCGACTGACGCTCAGTGCTTAAACGGTGAGCTTGGGGAACAAGCCTTACACCACATGACCACAGAATCCATTGAAACGATATTACTCAATATCTGGAAAGAGTTGCTCGGCTCAACGCAAATTAGTCGGCACCAGAATTTTTTTGAAATAGGTGGTGACTCACATTTAGGCATGCACATGATGTCACTGCTACGTGACGCCATGGATATAGATCTGCCGTTAAATTACCTCTATGAAGCACCGACGGTGGCTAAAATGAGTGAAAAACTCATGTTCATGATGGCACTGTCAGCAACAGATGATACCTCTACATATCAAGAATATGAAGAAGGCATCATCCTTTAATCCCCCCCAACCTATAAGGAAATATCTAGTGTTAAAACAACCTCCATTACTTAAAGGCATTCGTGTCATCGATTATAGCCACTTTCTGGCGGGTCCTTACGTTTCACGTTGCCTAGCAGCACTTGGTGCAGATGTCATAAAAGTTGAGCGGCCAATAACCGGAGATGCAGGACGAAGTCACCCCTACTTCATCAAAGGAGAAAGTGGCTATTTTCTGCAACAAAACATGGGGAAGAAAGGTTTGTGTGTCAATGTAAAAGACCCGCGAGGTCTCGAATTGATGAAAAAACTGGCAAGTGAGGCCGATGTATTTGTAGAGAACTATCGGCCAGGTGCTTTGAATAGACTAGGTTTAGGCTACGAAGATTTAGCCAAAGAAAATCCCAAATTGGTGTATTGCTCAGTCTCAGCCTATGGTCAAACAGGCCCGGATTCAGATCGTGCCGGCTTTGGTTTGATCGCAGAGGCAAAGAGTGGGGCTATGGACTTGATAGGTCAGCCAGACGATATCCCACCACTGATGCGCATGCCCGTAGCTGATATGTACGCGGGCGCTCATGGTGTTGCGGCCGTTTGTGCAGCCCTTTTTAGCCGCCATAACACAGGTGTAGGTCAACATATTGATATTGCTTTATACGATTGCATGGTCTCTATGCATGATTTTGCGGTTCAATTTCATACTCTCAGTGACGGCACTGACGTAATACAACGCAGTGGTCATAATCTCCCGCAATCTACTGTATATGGCGTATTTCCTGCAACAGATGGCGCCTTGGTTATCGCTGCACAAGTAAATGACGTATGGGGGAAACTCGCTCAATTAATTGGTGGAGAACAACTCGCCAACGACACTCGCTTTCAGACTGCCGCCAATCGCAATGCACACAGCCAAGAGGCGGTTGCCTTAGTTAAAGAATGGACCAAAATGCGCAGCGTCAAAAGCTGCCAAGAAGCACTCGATCAGGCGGGCGTTGCTAATGCTCCGGTACAAACCATAGCTCAGGCCTTGTCAGATCCTCAAATCCAGTCACGGAATATGCTTATAAAACAAGATCACCCGGTATTAGGACCCATTCTTATGCCAAACGTACCATTCAACTTTTCCCATGTTGAATCACAGCCTCTGGACATAGCCCCTGATCTTGGTCAACACAATAATGAAATCGCCTCTAACCTCGGCTACTCAGACTCTGAGATTAATGAGATGATAAGAGATGGCGTTTTATACGAAGCCCCTACTAATTGTGACACCCCCTAACGCGAAGGAAGCGCATACTAATGCAAACCATTCCCTTATTACTTGCAGATTTTCAGAGCAAGGGCATAGCCCTTAGCCTGGCTGATGGTGCACTGACTTATCGTGCACCTAAGGGTGCACTCACACCTACAAACCGGGAGATTTTGAGTACGCACCGTGAAGCTATTATGGCTTACTTGTCCGCTCAGGCAGCAGGGCTAAAAAAATCGGTTAAACTCGAAAAGTCGACGAGTTTGATACCGTCCGTTCTACAGGAAATTTGGTGGAACTGGTATGGCCTACCGCAAAGGCAGTTAAATCAGGAAAGATTGCCTATGGTCAAACTATATCAGAACACCAGCTATAATCGCCTTGAAGCCGCTATCCAACAACTTATTACCCGGCACGACACTCTACGCACCTCATTTAAAGAGCAACAAGGTCACTTGCAAGTTGTCCTTAATCCACCCGAAACATTTCCAATTGAACAGGTAAGCTATAAACCTGTCAACTCGAATATAGAAGATGATAGTGAATTAAAGAAACTCGCGGCAGCTTTTTCAGAGGAACAGCTACCACTTGATGGAAAGTGGCTCATTCGAGCCAAAATAATCAGCATTTCAGCAAATAATTTCCTGCTGTTGTTTGTTTTTCACCATATTATTGTCGATGCAGCTTCATTAATGCTGATTATCGCCGAGCTAGATAAGCTGATATCAAGCGAGCCCCCGGTTTCTCTGCCACCCGCCGTACAATTCACCGATTATGCGGCATGGGAGCGAACATACCTCAGCGAGGCAAAACGCCAGCCAATACTGGATTATTGGGCCCAACGTTTACAGCAACAATCAGCGTTAGTGGCTCCTGAGAGTAAACAGGTACTCAGCTGGTGCCCAGGCGTAAAGATTGACTACCAATTTTCATTCGACAACAAGGTACTGCGTAAAATAAACACCTATGCTATTGAACAAAAGACATCTCTTTATAATGTCCTACTCACCGCTTTTGGTATTACCCTGGCACGCTGGTCCGGTATTGACCGTTTCCCGGTCAGATGTATTGGTGACCTGCGGATCACACCCGCCCTAGCTCCTATTATTGGCTACCTGGTATGCAGTGATCTGGTTGAGATATCCGTACCCGAGAAGATTAATTTTAATGCAATGTTAAAATCTAATGAAGTTGAGTACCACAGTTCACTCACACTCAGGTTACCCACGCTCCTTCGACATCCACTCCATGGAGAAGGAGAGGGGATAGAGGATCCGAGACACGTAGCCACAACTATCAATATGTTCTCTATTCGTCAGCCCGGCGCAGCCAGCCAGCAAACGGACTCCTTATGGCCCCCAAAAGTGACGCGTTCGTCCGGTGAATTATGGCCTATTTTACTTCCCTCTATCTACTTGCGCTTACTGGACTACGGCGATTTTTTGCAAGTGTCCCTTGAGTTAAATGACAAGCAATTGACCTCTGATGAACAACAGACATTGCTCGATACATTCTTCGATACGGTGGCAGAATTTCTGCTCTAATGAAATATTACTCAACCGAGACTTAAATCACAGGAGAACACAATGAAAGCCTTATTAAGCACAATCCCCGGTGGCCCGGATACCCTAGAACTGCGTGATATTCCGTCCCCGGCTCCCGCACCTCACGAAGTGCGAGTAAAAGTCAGATCCTGTGCAGTCAATTACCCTGATGTTCTTATTATCAAAGACCATTATCAGGACAAGCCGCAACGGCCCTTTATCCCTGGTTCCGAAATGGCCGGCATTGTAGATGCTGTGGGATCTCAGGTAAAAAGTTTAAAAGTTGGCGATCAAGTATTCGGCGCAACAGGCAATAAAGGAGGTATGGCAGAGCAAGTAAATATTCCTGAAAATGACTGCTATATCATCCCCCCGGGGCTACCTTTTGAAGAAGCATCAGCACTACTGCTAACCTATGGCACAACATATTACGCACTAAAAAATCTGGCACAATTAAATCGAGGAGAAACACTGCTTGTGCTTGGAGCTGGCGGAGGTGTCGGGCTTGCGGCAGTTGAGCTGGGAAAGGTGATGGGCGCTCAGGTTGTGGCTGTAGCATCTTCTCAGGAAAAGCTAGACCTGGCGCTTCGCCATGGTGCTAGTGCGGGTGTCATCTGCTCGCGTGACCCGCTAGACAAGAATGCAGCCAAACATTTTAAACACCAGCTTAAAACTGTGTGTGGTAATACAGGTCCCAATGTCATATTTGATCCCGTTGGCGGTGATTATACCGAGCCAGCACTGCGTAGTATTGCCCATAATGGACGTTACCTAGTGATAGGGTTTACCGCAGGAATTCCCAAAATACCTTTCAACTTGGTTTTACTAAAAGCATGTCAGGTGATGGGGGTACTTTGGGGGGCATTTGCCAGCCAGGAGGCTCAAGCCAATCGCAACAATGTTCACGAGCTAATAGCACTTTGCCAGCAAGGTAAAATTAAACCGTTTATCTCCGAGCGTTTTCCTTTAGCTAAAGCCGATGAAGCCATATCTCGACTGGAAAAACGCCTTGCTATGGGAAAGGTTGTAGTCACCATGGAAAGTGCCATTCCTGAAGTTGCCATCATGACAATAGAGGAATAATACCAATTGCATTAAGTAATTGTTCATTCAGCGGGAGTTCAAAGCCCTGAAGGCAAGGGTTGTATTTGCTCCTGCAATACAGACATTCGCCACATCCATGTGGCTTGCGGATGATTGAAGCTAATAGTTATTCTCGGCTCTGGCTTCCTGCTTCGCCCTACCTCCTGTATCCATACAGTCGTATATCAACATCATTCAACACAGCATGCAGGGCTTTGAAACCCGTCCTATGGAAGACTCTCAAACATTCCACTTCTGCTTTGCATTGACTCACAAGGGAACAACCATTCTTTCATCAATGCGCCTTGAATTGAAAAGTTTGAGAGCCTCTGAATTGGTCATATATTTAATGCAATTGGTATAACATTATGTGCTGCATGGCTTGCTGCATGCAGCGCATAAAAATGACACTGTAAACTGAATCACTTTATAACTGTTTAAAATTCCTCAGCATACGTGTCACATCGGCACTGCTGCCCGTAAAAAGTTCAAAAGCCCTTACCGCCTGATAGACTAACATATTAACACCATCCAAAGTCTGACATCCCATTGCCCGTGCAGCATGCAATAAAGCCGTTTCAGCCGGAGAATACACCACATCCGCCACCCACATGTCTGCGCGCAAGAAACTCAATGGCATAACTGTTCCTGGATACCTAAGTGTACCGATAGGCGTTGCATTAACAATACCCACAGCCTGAGCCATATCCTCTTTAGGAGTCAAACTCAGGCGAATATTCCGATCAGGGAAATGATGCTGGAGTCTGTCTGCCAACTGCAAAGCTTGCTTTTGCACCACATCAACAATCGTCAGTTGCTGCACACCAAGCTGCAGCAGCGTAAATGCTGTTGCAGCTCCCACGCCACCAGCCCCAAATTGCAACACACGACTCAGTCCAACACCGCTTAGATATCTTTCAAAGCATTCTCGAAAACCCTTGGCATCGGTGTTATAACCGATGCGTCGATTATTATGAAAGCATACAGTATTGACGGCCCCTATCGCTCTGGCCTCCGGACTGAGCTCATGTAGCAGAGGTATAACCTCCTGCTTACAGGGAATGGTGATATTAAGGCCTTTAAACTGCTGCTCTTGTGCCATATCGAGCAATTCAGCCAAAGTAGCCGTTATCGGGTCATCGAGATCGAATAAGCTATACTGGCATTGAATATTCTGTGCAGCAGCTTCCGCCTGATACAGCATCGGCGATAAGGATTTAGCGATGCCAGCACCTATCAGCCCTAAGCGACAGAGGGAGGTATCATCCTTTTCAGCGGTTAAAATCGAGTCATAACAAAGCTCACTCATAGACACACCGGGGCTTTAATAGCTGCCATCATTTTCTGTGTCGCTTTAAAAATGTTTTCAGCGTGTTTTTCGGCACTTAAATCACCATTTGTAGGGACTTCAAGAGACAGAACTGCTTTATCATCCAGCTCCGCCAGTAATTCATTGAGTGGCAGCATGCCACAGCCAGGTGCAAGACGACCAGAGCGCGCCTCCAGCAACAAAGTTTCGGGCGTATCCGGCACCTGCGCGACTGCATCACACAACTGCACAAAACTGATAGCACCAGGAGGCGCCCGATGAACATCTTGAGGTGAACCACCGGTACGAAACAGATGGAGTGCATCAATCAGCACTCCCCCGTTAGTTTGATCTGCCGCCACAACCACTTCGAGTGCATCATCGAAATGTTTTACCGCTCGCCAAGCCATATACTCCAACTCAACACGCAGTCCGTAAGATTTAGCAAGCTCACACAGATGAGCAAAATTATCAGTTAGCCGCGCACGATCAGGATCATCCCCGCAGACATTTAAACGTTGTGCCCCCAGGGCACTGGCAGTCTCCAGCAAACCTTGTAATTGAGAGACATTAAAATGTTCACCAATACCAATAAACTCTATGTCATTGACAGTAACCTCCTCATCTTTCAAACGCTGTTGCATCTGTTGACATACCTTTGACCCTACTGGTAATTCATAAAATACAGAACCATGAAAAGCAGGGTAAAGCCGCAAACCAATCGAAGAATAACCAATATTGGCAGCCAGACTGACCAATTCCAATGGCGGCACATCCAAGACCGATAGATGAGCAAGTGCCAGCTTAGGCTGGGTAATGATATTCATAATATATACTCTTAATAAGCTAAAAAATTGTTATTTATCATATTGAAGTCATCCTTCTGTGGCCTACCATGCTCGTAAATACTGCTCAGGTACCTCAATGTCTGCACCGCACTCAGCCGCAGCGCGAAACGGAAAGTATGGGTCACGCAATGATTCCCTTGCAAACAGCACAATATCCGCATCACCGCGTTCAATAATCTTTTCGGCCTGTTCTCCAGGAGTGATCATGCCCACGGCACCCGTGGTAATATTGGCATCGCGCCGTATACGCGCAGCAAACGGGACTTGATATTCAGCCTCAAAAGGTATTTTTGCTGTAGCGATATTCAGCCCAGTAGAGGTATCTATCATGTCAACACCATCTTCTTTTAGCCAGCGAGCCAACTGAACACATTCATCAATGTCCCAACCACCCGGCGCCCAATCTGTGGCCGATAAACGAACAACCAAAGGTAAAGGTCGCGGCCACTCTTCACGGATAACGCTAACCACAGCACGTAACAAACGGGCACGATTCTCCAGTGAGCCGCCATAGTTATCTTCCCTTTGATTCGACAATGGTGAAAGAAACTCGTGAAATAAGTATCCGTGTGCAGCATGAATTTCAATAACCTTAAAACCCGCTGCTCGAGCACGTCGGCTTGCGCCGGCAAAATCTTCAATAACTTTTTCTATCCCAGCCTCATCTAGGGCAATGGGAGTGCTGTATCCTTGGTTAAACGCCAGTGGGCTGGGAGCAAAAGGCGTCCAGCCTCCTGACGTTGCAGAAACCGGGCGTCCACCCAACCATGGCAAATCGGTACTGGCCTTACGTCCCGCATGTGCCAGCTGTATACCCGACACCGTCCCCTGAACATGTAGAAAATCAACAATCCGCGACCATGCTGATTGTTGCTGCTCATTCCACAAACCAGTACAACCACGGGTAATCCGCCCTTCTGGTGATACCGCCGTAGCTTCTGTGAAAATCAAGCCAGCTCCACCTATGGCCCTACTCCCCAAATGCACCAAATGCCAATCATCAGGCATGCCATCTTTCGCGGAATACATACACATAGGTGAAACCGCAATACGATTACGCAAGGTGACATTACCAAGCTTAAATGGCGAAAACAGTGACATTTTAAAACTCCTTACTGAAAAAACTTACACTTATCAAAGTGAGATCCTGCCGCGATGGTTATACATCAACGCCACTCAGCTCTTTGTGACCATCACACTCTTCTTGTTACTCTTTAGCTACCAATTGCAAGTCATTAGCAATCTCACCGCCAGAAAGCCAGTAACGCGCGCGGGAAAAGGGGTATGTTGGCAGGCTAACGTATTGCACAGGTTGATCCTGACGTAGCGCTTTCCACGCCACCCGGCCACCCTGAACCCAATGCAACGCCAGCTTTTCCAACTGTCTTTCAGCAACCAATGTCTGCGCCATCATTTCACCAGCTTTTCCTGACAGCAAGTTTCTAAGTTCAAGTTGCTCCTGTATATTGCCCGTCTGCATCACTACAGCTTGCTTGTCACTGACCGAAGCAGCTCCTATATTCAAATACAGTAAAAGCCCCTGACGTAACTCTTCGATACTGCTAACCACTAATGACAACCGGCAATCCATCTCTTCCCGTCCAGTTTGCAATGTGTGGGCAATATTCGATAACCATATCCGCTGGACATCAACAGCAGCAGTACGGGTATTATCGGTATCCAGATACGTCAGCAAACGGCTTACTACATCCTGTAACTGTGGCTGCGTACGAGCAGAAAGTACGATGATGTCATCTCCTGGTATTACTGCTGAACTTGCTTTATCAAGAGCACTATCAACGCCAACAAACTCTTCAATAATAAGATGAGCATTAGCGCCGCCGGCACCGAACGAACTAACAGTGGCACGTCTAGCCCCTTGCTCTGGCTGCAACCAAGGCTGACAGCTATCTAGCAGATAAAATGGCGACCCCGCGAATTGCACATTGGGATTAGCTGGCTCAGCTTTTATCGTCGGCACAAACGTTTGATGTTTCAGCTGCAAGATCACTTTAGCTAGCTGTGCCATACCAGAAGCAGCTTCAGCATGGCCAATATTGGATTTCACAGTGCCAATAGGGCAACTTGCCCCTGCAACACCGGCATTGCTAAACACTTTGTTCAACGCTTTAAATTCAACGGCATCGCCAAGACTTGTACCATTGGCAGCTGCTTCCACATACTGAATGCTCGCAGGATCAATATTTGCCCGATTAAAATTATCCTCCATCAGCTGTACCTGAGCCTCTATATTCGGTGCATAGAATCCGGTTGAACGTCCTCCGTGATTAATCGTCGATGCTTTGATCACCGCTTCGATCCTATCTCCCGCTTCCAGTGCACTTCGTAAAGGCTTGAGTAACACAGCACCAACCCCCTCAGAAGGAAGAAATCCATCACCATCACTGAAACTGCGGCTACCTGAATGACTGCCAACAATCTGTGCCTGGCTTAAGCCCACATACTTAATAGGATGAAGGGAAAGATTAATACCACCAGCAATCGCCATCTCACAATCACCGTTATACAAACTCTGACAGGCGAGATGAATTGAGGTCAACGACGAAGAACACATGGTATCGACCGCTACACTAGGCCCCTGCAGATTGAAAAAATAAGACGCTCGGTGAGCAATGGCATTATATGAAGACAGTGCCGTCGCAGCCTGCTCATGAATATCGCCAGCAAAAGCTCCGTACAACTGGTACATAGCACCGACGAAAACGCCCACCTTAGAGCCATGATCTTGTTTCAACTTTTCTCGTGTATAAGCAGACTCTTCAAGTAAATTCCAGACGGTTTCCAGAAAGAGACGCTCTTTCGGATCCATGTAAGCCGCCATACGTAGGGGAATATTAAAGAATTCAGGATCAAACTGATCTACACCATCAATAAACCCCCCCCATGCGCTGTAACTTTTACCAGGCATAGGTTTACGGGGATCGAAATAAGCATCATGGTGCCAACGATCTGCTGGAATTTGAGTAATGGCATCGTGCCCTTCCCGCAAATTATCCCAAAATGTTTGCAGATCAGGCGCATCAGGATAACGACCCGATAAACCAATGATGGCAATATCAGTATCCTTAACTTCCCTTTGTTGACTTGCTTTATTAGTCAAGGCTATAGACTTTACCGCCAGATTTTCAGTAGCGGATAACCGATGAATAACATCACCTGTTGAAGCGATATCAGCTTCAACATCATCCAACGAGGCTTGATCTATCTGCGCTAACGGGCTCTCTGGCAAGCTAAGATCACTTTCTTCCAGCGCCTCACCACCACCTACAATACTATCCAGAAAATAATCAGTGAGTGTTTCAATGGTGGAATAATCATGAAATAAAGTAGATGCCAGCACACAGCCCAAATCCTTTTCCATCTCTAACCTTAAATCGATTCCCAACAAAGAATCTAAGCCAAGGTCAAACAGGCTGGCGCGATCATCAAGGGTATCATCGCGCTTTAAGGTTGCCCGCAGGACACTATTTATATATAGCTTCAATCGTGCACGTCGTTCCTCACCTGTAACTTGCCCTAAATTTGCCAGCACACTGATAACGGGCACCTGCTCTGTCGGTGAAGGCGATACCATAAGTTTTGCTTGCGCTCCGCTATGCGGGTTATCCAACACCTCACACAACAGCTGCCTCAAATAGGGGGATTTATCTCCATCTAATGAGATTCCCCGATTAAGAGGCAAGACTGCAAATTGGCTATGCGAGCTGGAAAACTGCTGCGCAATGATCTTAGCCCCTTGTTCTGGAGAGATGAAATCCAGTAACCTTGCTTTCCCTTCAACGGAAGCTTGCTCAAGACTGGCTGCCACACCAATCTGGGACCATCCTGCCCAGTTTACCGATATTCCATGTAGTCCTTTCCCCTTTAAATACCAGGCAAAACTATCAAGAAAGGCATTGGCGGCGGCGTAATTGGCCTGGCCGGGATTACCCAATATCGACGCTGCTGATGAATAAAGCACAAAGAAGTCTAAAGGTTGTTCGCGTACAGCACGATATAACGTAAGAGTCCCGGAAACTTTAGCTGCAAATACTTTCAAGTAACTCTCCCAACCTTGTTGGGCAACAACACCATCGGCTAAAACACCTGCAGAATGAACAATCCCTTTGAGCTGTGGTAACCCCTGCAATCGCGCTGACAACCTGGTGGTAAAATCATCTTCATCGGCAATATCACCAGCCAAAGGATAAATATGTGCTCCCATATCTTCTAATGCCTGCACAGCGGTCCGGTTTTCATCTGCTCCAGCCCGTCTCCCTACCAGAATAAGGTGGCGAGCCCCCTGCTCCACAAGTGTTTTAGCCGTTTCCAGACCTAGGGCTCCAAAACCTCCTGAAATTAAATAACAGCCCGATGCATCAATACCAACTTCACGTGGTACATCAAGATTACTTGTTTGCATACGGGGCACATAGCGACAGCCGCCACGTAATCCAAACTGGCACTCGCTCCGCTCTTCAAGCGTCTGCACTAACAGCCCCACTTCATTATTGATATTGCCTGATGAAGAGTCCAAATCAATCAGGATTGCATAGACACCATTTTCGTTAACGAAGCTGGTAACATGCCCCCAAAGCAAGGATGCAAGGGGTTGTGTAACAGTCTCTTGGACGACAGGTTGACTGCCACAAGTTAGAAAGCTCAACGCCATTTTCCGCCGCTGCGGTGTCAACACGGCCTGACATAACCACAACGGATATTTAGCGTACTGTGCCAATTTGTCGCTATAAGATTCACCACTGAGTAGATCGAAACCATCTAGGGACCATCCATAGATGACCCCAGTCACTGCTTGTACACCTTCCTCAACAGCATTGAACATCTCATTTAGATCTAATAATCCATGCAAGGACACTTTATGACGGTGAACCTGCATAGGATTATCCAGACACACCACAGATACTCGATCTCCGCGAGTGGTTAATTCGCTTTCCAGCGCATCGCACACAGCCCCTTGATCAGAGAACAGTAGCCAGTGCGGCTGTGCATCATCCGAGCCTTGTTGATTGCTTAGTGGTACATTGTTCTCACTAATTTTTATTTCATCCAGCTGCCAATGCTTCTCATATATCCATTTGCTATGGGGCTCAGACGCTGCTACCGGTGACTCTTCATAACGAGAGGTCTCAAATCTATCAATACTCATGACACACTCACCCTGTGAATTTAACAGTGTCAGTGAAGCATAACTGCTGCCCTTCGATGTAGATGAATCCAGCGCCGTAACATCCACCAAACACCAGATAATTTCAGGTAAAGGTTTATAGAGTCGAACACCACTTATCTGCGATGGCACAAAGACCCCCTGACTAACATTCGGTCTGGATGCCGCTGAGATCGTTTGTAAACAAGCATCCAATAGTATGGGGTGGGCTAAAAAGCCTTGCAGAGACTGATCCATCGTTGGCGGTAGTGCAATTTTGGCCAGAGCACAATCTGGACCACGATATATTTGAAAGACTCCCTGAAAATGCTCACCATAACTAAGGCCTGCCAATGCCATTCCCTGATAAAAATGACGTATTGACAGCGCCTCATCACACTTCGCCTGATAAGCTTCTAATGCCATTTCAGGTCGTAACTCAGATTTCTGTGGGCAACTGCTTAAGCGGGCACGCACATTCTGCTGCCACTTATCCAACTCGCGCGTTTTACTGTAGACAGCCACAGTCCCGTCAGCTGGATTGACATGGCAATACATATCAATAGGCTCATCAGTTAATACTCGTTTATGCAGTAATTGAAGATCATCAACTAACAATGCTTGATCAGGCCAACACCATTGCCCCGCAGCCATAATCATGTCGACAAACAAACTGGCCGGCAATACCATTTCACCCAGCACAACATGTGCAGACAAATACGGCATAGTTAATAACGACAACTCACCTGAGAAATTACGGATCCCGGATGGACAAACAAATACCCGGTGCAATACTGGGTGGGCAATACTCTCCTCCCCATGTATGACTGGCGCCGGGTGTTGTTGAGTCTCAATGCCGGGCCTGCCAACCGTAGATGGTAAACTTTCATCAAACGAATAGCCCCACTGTGTCCATACTCTTTGCCGCTGGAAAGGATAACTTGGCAGACTAATTCTCCGCACTGGCTGATCTTCAAATACCCGCTCCCAACGGAGCTTGTATCCTGCCATATAACACTGAGCCAAAAAGCTTTCAAAATGCAATGCTGGATCACGATTAGTTTGACCATGCACCCATAAGAATACCCGTTCCTCAGGTGCATCCGTCATTTGCAACGACAAGCCATGCGTCAAAACAATTTCACAAAATTCATCCGCATCACAACCTTCACTAAAGTCAGCGGTCAGTGAGCCTATCTCCGCTTCATCGAGCATAGAGCGATGATCAAGCCATGCTTGAGGTAAAAGCGCATCTTTTCCTGCTGTACTGACAAACTCATACAGTTTTCGTCCAAGAGAGATATCTGGCCGCACCTCACCCGAGGTGAGAATCGTCATTAAGTCTTTCCAGTTAACTAAACCTGCGATACTCGCTGCAATGTATTCTCCAACACCAACTCCAACAATACGGCTCGGGGATAATCCCATATGAAGAAGTGACTTAGCCAGTGCCCACCTATGTAGCGCATGGGGTAACACTGCTGTAGTTTGATCTATGCCATCAAGCAGACGCTGGAAATCATTCAGCTTATGTGGATGTCCCGATGCCTGCAAATGCTCATAAGCATCCTCTATTGCCGTACGGTAGACACTGCGGCTATTGTACAAATGACGTGCCAGCATCCAATCAACATTTGGCTGACCACCGATCACCCAGAGACAAGGAAAAGACTTCGTCACCGAACATATTTCGTCACCCGCCATCACATCATTATATTCTTCAAGACAAGCACGTAGATCTTCTCTGTCATTCACCGAGAATGCAAAACGAAAATCACCTTCATCTCGACCTATAGCGGCCGTACGACACAAAGTTTGCAAATCTATTGAAGTATCACGATCCAGTAATTCCAAATAACGTCGGCTATACTCACTCAGCGCAGCACCTGAATGAGCGGCAAGGCGGAAAATCCCGCCTTCTCCTTCGGATTCAATGTCAGACTCCCCTTGATAAGACTCGATAATGACATGAGCATTTGTACCACTGAAACCAAATGAACTCACCCCCGCATAGAGCGATCCCTCATCCTCCAACGGCATGGTTTCGCCTGCAATGCACAAGGTATTCAAATCCACTTTAATTTGTGGATTCAGGGTGTTGAAATTAATATTTTGGGGGACCTTTCGTTGACGCACAACCTGTATCGCTTTATGCAAACCACCAATACCAGCGGCAGCTTCCATATGGCCAAGATTGGATTTTAAGGCTCCGATAATAAGCGGCTTGTGAGCCTTAATATTATTCTTTTGTCCATCATCCGCTTTTGTGCCTTTAGCGTGAGCCCCTTTTAGATAACTCGCCTCAATCGCGCGCACTTCGATAGGATCCCCCAAAGCAGTACCTGTGCCATGGCATTCTACAAAATCAACAGCCTCTGGTGCCACACCAGCATCAGCTAAAGCAGCAGCGATCACACGCCGTTGCGCTTGACCACTAGGTGCGGTTAATCCTTGGCTCCGGCCATCATGGTTGACCGCTGTTCCGCGGATCAATGCGTAAATCTGATCCCCATCTTCCAATGCACTACTAAGACGTTTTAACAGCACAGTGCCACAACCTTCAGAACGAACATATCCGTCAGCATTGGCATCAAAAGTATGACAATGACCGGAAGGAGATAACATCTGGGAGCGACATGCCACCACACTGCCCTGAGGAGACAAAATAAGATTAGCGCCACCGGCGATAGCACTATCACACTCTCCTTGGCGCAAGGCCTGCACAGCCAAATGTACGCTAACCAGCGAAGATGAACACGCCGTATCTAGTGTGATCGCCGGACCTTCCAAACCATAGGTATAAGCCAGCCGTCCAGCGGCACAACTACGGGAAGTTCCTGCACCTATGTAATAATTTGCAGCTTCCAGCGGGCCTTGTAACTGGCCATAATCATCGCTCATCAGCCCTACATATACACCCGTTCGGCTGCCAATAAAGCTATTCACTGCATAACCCGCATCCTCGATGGTTTCCCAAACCAGTTCCATCAATAATCGGTGCTGCGGATCGATATGTTTGGCTTCCTCATGAGTCAAACCAAACTGAGTAGGGTCAAAACGATCAATCCCTTTAAGCAAGCCCATGGCATCACTGTATATCCCTCCTTTCTTGTACGGATCATCAGTGAGAAATCGACGCATTGGCCAGCGCTGATCATCCATTTGTGAAATACAGTCACGCCCTTCTTCTAAGGCCTGCCAGAGCTGTTCCAGCGACCCTATCCCTCCCGGATAACGGCAACCCACCCCAACAATGGCTATAGGCTCTCTACGCGCTTGTTCTAGTTGCTGATTAGCAGCCTTTAACCGTTTTATTTCATTTAAACTTTTTGTCAGTAATGGCTTGGTGTCTTGCATTGTTCTATTCCCTTGATTCTTATAATTAGTCATTTTCCAGTTCCAGTTCGAGCATTTTAGAAATATCATCGATAGACATGCTCTCTTCCTGTGGCTGAACCTGCTCGTCAAGACGCAGCAACTGTAAAATATGCTCTGCCAGCGTAATCACACTGGGATAGTCAAAAATGGTATCTACATGAAGCTCCAGTGCGAACTCCTTGCTGATGCGATAGCTGAAATCCACCGCCGTGATTGAATCCATGCCAAAATCAAAGAATGGACGTTCGTCTAACACCTGACTCGCCTCAATCTTGAGAAAATCCATTAAAGCGTTATGGATAACTTGAACAACCAAGACGCTTTGCTCATCTGCAGTGAGTTCATAAAAGTCGCTGTCCAGTACAGTCCCTCCTTGCTCTATCTCACTCGATACGACATCTTCCTCATCATCTCGATAGCAAACAACCTGCGCCATAGGCTGACGTAATAACAGGCTCAAGGATGTCAATGCCTGCTCAGACGTTAACCGCTGCTGAAATGCAACACCCCTGGCCTCAGCCTGCCCTGCCATTCCCGTATTTTCCCACGCCCCCCAGTTAATACTCATTGCTGGAATACCTTGATGGGCCCAACGTCGGGCAAGGTAATCCAGCAAAGCATTCGCCACAACATAGTTCGCCTGCCCCACCGAGCCACCAATCGAAGCAATGGATGAAAATAACACAAAGAAATCCAATGACATTGGCTGGCTAAGTTCGTACAAGTTCAGCGCCCCCTGCACCTTGGCTGATAATACTGATTGCCAGCCTGTTTCACTTTGCTGCTTTAACAGCGCATTAGATAAAGTGCCTGCGGCATGGAGGATTCCAGCAACTGGTGGCATCTCGCGAGCAATAATATCCATCTGCTCACGCAGGTGGCCTAAATGACTGACATCGCCATACAGCACCTGTACCTGACAGCCCAATGCCCGTAACGCAGCTACCCGAGCATCGGTCTCAGGACGCGCTGAGCGAGTCAATAACGCTAGTGCTTTTGCTCCCTCTGCGACAAGCCTTTCGGCGCTAAGCAATCCAAGCTCCCCCAGACCTCCAGAAATAACATAAGTGCGATCAGTGCGAATTGTAGAAATCACATCACTCTCGGTAGTTTCTTGCCAATGGAGGGCTATCTCAAGCTTTCTCAGGTAACGCTGGCCCTGACGGTAGGCCACAACAGACTCTGCCTTTTCACTGACGGCTTCAGCCAACCAGACAGGCACTCCCGAGACGCCTGTAACACATTCATCAACATCTACCAATACCACATGTAATGATGGAAACTCCTGAGTCACGGTTTGTACCAAGGCTGCAGCAGCAAAGGTCGCTCCCGAAGATGGGGCGTTTTCACTGTCAACATTTTGCGAAAATTGCGTTAACACTATCACAGGTAAATTTTGCTCACTGGCAGCAATCAACCATTGTGCCAGACACCAAAGTACATCACCTGCACCTTCGCTCCAATTGGCAGGTAGCACTGTATCAGCATCCATCACATCTAAAAGTTCGGTATAGATCAAAGCCTGCGCATCCCTATGGCTGTCAAATACCGCTTGTATTTTCTGCTGAGCATTTTCAGCAATATCATCACACCAAACCTGATGCATACGGCCTTGAAAATTCGCTTGTATCTGTTGCTGTGAAGGGTTTTTACGACCAACTAACAAAACATCTGACAAAGCATTAACCGCTTCAACACCCGGTAATGTCGAAGCTTGCCAGCTCACCTGGCGCAATAAAACCTGATCGAGTTCAGTAGATAGCAACGATGAAGACTGAGTCACTTTTCTGAAGCTAACCTGCTCAAAGCGTCCACATAACTGTTCATTTTCATCGATAATAGAGATGTCGTACACCAGTTCATCTGCACTACTCTCATCGGGGAGATATTGTGCCAAACACCAGAAATATAAACCTCCTGGCCAAGCATTAAGCGTGACCCGCCCTATGCCATAAGGAAGGAAAAGTCCGCCTGCCCCCCCCAGAATATCACCAAGCACATTCACCGATTGTAAACACGCATCTAAGACTTGGGGAGCAATAATAAAATCTGCCGACAGGGTACGTATTTTAGCCACCGCACTTTGACCTTCACGCCACATCCCCTCAATACGGCGATAAGTGTCCTGCAGACCAAGTTCTTTCGGGATGTAATCGCTATAAAAAGTCTCCTTATCCACAGTGAAAGTGGCCTTATCGCGGATAATACGCAGTGTTGCCAATAGCTCATCGACATTGATTCCCCCTTCAGCTGTAGCTTGAGTCACAGTGAGCGAATCAATGGCAGTAAAGCTTTGCCATGCTTGTGTCGCCGACTCACGGGAATACAGCTGAGCACGACCATCGGCGAAGACTTCCAGCTGCACTAATAACTGCTGTTCAAATTTCAGAGGCCGTAAAAATCTCACACCATTAATAGATATCCCACGGGTTGACGCCAAAGCATGCACCGCTAAAGCTAAGCTCCCCGCAGCAGGAAATATGTTAGTGCTGTCCAGACAATGCTCCCCCAGAAAAGATTGTTGGTCGACATCTAAATCAAACTCAACATAACGACGTCCATCTCCTGCCGACGTAATATCATGAGTGATCAACGAAGGTATTGTCTGTACCTTAAGCGCCTGCTCTGACACCCAATAACGCCGGGCAGGGAAAAGACTACTGGGAAGCTGCACTTTACGAGGCTTGGAAAAAGCAAAATAATTCTGCCAGTTAATTTTTTGCCCCTGATGAGATAGAGCGGTCAATACTTGATGAAGCGCACTACAAGGCCGCACACCCGGCACATCTACCAAACCTAATAACAGCTCCAAAACCATTTCACTTTCAGCATTCGTATCCGTTTGCGAGTCCCTGCTATAGGGCTTGTCACATGCAACACTGCAAGCCTGATTAAAACCCGCAGGGATATGAGTATCAGCTATAAAGACGATCGGCAGTTCACTATTGGAAAAGTCCACAGCCGACAATGCCGCTTGCAATTCACTTTCATTTGTAGCAAGCAAACCTGCCAACATATTATCAATACTCGCAGCGCCACTTAAGGCTGCAGCAGGTAACAACATAAGTCCCTGTGCATAAAGCTGTTCAGGGGCTACGCCCAGCGATAATAACAACCGACCATAAGCCAGCCCTAATATGGCATAATGGAGGGACTCAGGTATATCAAGACACTCACTAGCACATAAAACATCTGGCGAGCTAATGTCAAAGCCGCGGGCACCAAGTGCCTCTGCGCAATCATCAATCACCTGCCTAAATGCTGAAAATTGCTGATAATAACCAGCTATTTGCTCTCGCCACTCTGGTACTTGTGCAACGGCTAAGCGCCAGACCAATTGAGGCTGTACCACGTTTTTCTCGCTGATCCGGATCTTGCCTTTTGCCAATGCCTGCAACCCCTCGATCAACTCAGACATTGACGCAGCGGGAAGAATAGCCTGAACAGACTGTCCGGCACGCGATGCACAAAAGGTATAAGCCACATCAACTACCGGCATAGGAACCTCAGTTAACGCCTGTAAATAACGACTGGCATCATGCTGCAATTGCTCACGATTGATATGCGATAATACAGCCAGGGGCACGAAATCATCGGCAATATCTTGAGGTAATTCTACTGCCTCATACTCTTCCACCACCAAGTGAGCATTAGTACCACTCAAACCAAAAGAACTTACCCCTGCCCGACGGGGCTGAGTTGATGCCCATTCACGTAATTTATCTATCACCTCAATCCCACTTTGCTGCCAGTCAAAATTAGGATTAGGCAGTTCAAAGTGCAAATGGGGCACCAATTTACCGTGCTGCAGACATAGCAAAACCTTGATCAATCCGGCAATCCCCGCCGCAGCTTCGGCATGACCAATATTAGTTTTCACCGAACCGACATAAAGAGAGGTTTCACTGTGTGCCCCCCCAAACACAGCCTGTAAAGCATTTAACTCCATAGGGTCCCCCAGGTGTGTACCTGTCCCATGAGCCTCAATGTAGGATATTTCCGCTGGAGAGACCGCTGCATCCTGTAATGCTTTTTCCAATACCCTTTGTTGCGACAAACCATTAGGAACCGTTAGACCACCTGCACGGCCATCATGTGTGACAGCAGCGCCACGTATAATACCTATAATAGGATCGCCATCTTTCTCGGCATCAGCTAATCGTTTCAGTACCACTACACCACAGCCTTCACCACGGACAAAGCCATCCGCATTGGCGTCAAAGGTACGACAACGACCATTTGGTGAAAGCATACCGCCCGCACATTCAATCATCAGTGGCTCAGGAGACAACTGCAAACTTACACCACCAGCCAGCGCCATATCACATGCGCCAGTACGAAGATTTGTACAAGCTAATTGCACCGACACCAGCGAAGAGGAACACGCGGTATCTAAGGTCATTGACGGCCCCATTAAACCAAACACATGGGAAATACGCCCGGCGACAATGCTATTGGCCGACCCTGTCCCCACATAAAACGCATGCTCACGAACATGTTGGGTCAGTTGCAGATAATCTTGCGTCATAACTCCAACAAAAACACCGGTTTCAGAGCCAGTCAGTGCCATAGGATCCAGCCCGGCGCTCTCTAACGCCTCATAGCTAACATCCAGTAACATTCGTTGCTGTGGATCCATTAATTCAGCTTCGATACCCGAAATTGCAAAGCGCTCCGGACAAAACTGATCCACCTGATCGACAAAACAGCCTTCAGCAACATAAATCTTGCCTGATTTAGTCCGATCCGGATCGTAATACTTTGCATGATCCCAACGATCAGCAGGAACAGCTTTCACCGCATCCACGCCTTCCTTCAACAGCTCCCAAAACTGCTGAGGTGAATTGGCCCCTCCTGGGAAACGACATGACATCCCTACCACAGCGATGGCACAGTCAGCTTCTTCTTCGCTGCTGTGAGTTGGTAAAGGAGCAGTAACAGGTGCAGATGTTGCCGCCTTATGATTAGCAGGTAAGCACTTAAGCAGAAATCCAGTCAGTTCAGCAATACTGGGATAATCGTATAATAAGGTCGACTCAAATTTTTGCGTAAAACGCCGTTCCAGCAATCCCCGCAGATCGATCACCAACAGAGAATCTAAGCCGTGATCAAACAGGCTGACATTTGCTTCAATTGTCCCTGAATATTTTAACAATTTAACCAGAGTGGTTTGCAAATACGCTTCTATCTGGCGTTTGCGCTCTGGAACACTCACCTGCTGCAAACCTTGTAGAAAATCCTCAGCCGCTGGTTTGTCTACTTTGTTACTCTCTTTCAACGGGGACTTAATAACAGTTCCGGCCTCATCCAGCAGCTCTACCAATAACCGTTGTACCTGAGGTAAATGATCGGCATCAAGAGATTGGCTATGTTGCAAAGGCAATACCGCAAACTGCACATTTTCGCACGCAAACTGCTGTTCAATCACAGCGATTCCCTGTTTAGGATCTATGGTACCAGCTACAGAATCGCTTTCACTTAAGCGCGCCGTCATATCAAGTGCGGCTGCAGCCCCGATATCCGACCATGCCCCCCAGCCAATCGACAGACCCGGGAGCTGCAATCCCCGCAAATACCAGGAAAAAGCATCCAAAAAAGCATTAGCTGCAGCATGATTAGCTTGACCCGGATTGCCCATTATCGCTGATGCAGAGGAATAAATAACAAAGAAATCGAGGTCGCAGTCAATCACCGAGCGATACAAATGTATTGCACCAAATACTTTTGGCTGTAAAACCCGCATATACCGTTCCCAGCTCTGCTGCTCAATCACGCCATCTTCAAGTACTCCTACTGAATGCACGACCCCACGTAAGGGGGGTAACTCAGCCAGTACTTCTTTTAAGGCTGCATGTAAAAGCGCTTCATCACTGACATCAACATAAACAGGTAACACCTGAACACCTTGATCCCGTAATTCATTGAGTATTGGCTCCGCGTCTCTTCGCACAAAACGGCCAATTAAAATAAGGTGTTTAGCCCCCTGCGCTGCCAGCGTTTTTGCGGTCTGTAAACCCAGATCACCAAAACCGCCAGTGATCAGATAACTACCGTGAGCCACTATCTGTGAGTGAGCCGTCGCGGTATCAAGCACAGACAAAGATGCACGTCGCAATCGTGCGGCGCACATCTGTCCATCACGTATCACGATCTGACATTCTTCTGTTTGTGCCAGTGCTTCACACAAAATATCACCAACCACAGTCGATGGGTCAAGATCTATCAAGCGTGCAAAGGTGCCATTCTCATTAATATAAGCAAAGACATGACCCCACAGCATGGCTTGCATTGGCTGTGTTACCTTATCCGCCAAGGGCTGTGCGCCAGCCGTTAAAAAACTCGGGCATAAATGCCGCCAACGGGAATGTAAAAGGGCCTGACAAAGCAGCAATGGATATTTTAAATACAGCTCTGCGGCTTCTAAGAGTGTCTCTGCGATCAGATCTGCCGGACGCAAAGACCACGCATAAACGATACCTGTGATAGCGCCATTCGTTTTTTCAATTTCAGCAAAAAGCGCACTAAAGTCATCACTGTGCTGTAAATGCCCATGATGAAGTGCATCATCTGATGAGATCATCACCAGTGACTGCCCACGCATTTCAAGGTCTTTCTTTAATGGCGTAAGCCATTGCATTTCAACACCGATATCTTCATCAGCCAACACCAGATAGCAGCCTTTAGGCTCGGGGGGTATCTGAGCTCTACATTGAGCGACTTTTTTAGCCACAAAAATACTCTCTGTACGCTCAGGTTCATCAGTCGCCAAAGCCGATTCGAAGCCGCATTCTTTTAACAACTTTTCCCATGCGGAGCTCTCCAGCAGCGGGCTCTCTTGACGCAAATCCAGATCGGTGAAATTCCACCAGCCTGCGGTCAGACCAAAACTCAAGTCAAGCCAAGCCAATGGCTGCGTCAATTCTCGCAGCAATAAGATGCCTCCGTCAGCCAAGCATAGCGATAAATGATTTAGGGTTCGCGCCAGATCAGAGGTCGCATGGAGAACATTCACAGCAATAATAAGATCAAACTGTCCCGCGGTGAATCCCTGTGAATGCGGATCGAGCTGAAGATCGAAAATCTGGTAATCTATTGCCTCGCTGTGGTGAAATTTATCCTTAGCCCGGGTTAAAAAATGCTCCGACAAGTCGGTAAAAACATAGTCAACCGCTAGCCCCTCCACCTGTTTTAATACCTGTCGAGTTGTAGCACCTGTGCCCGCCCCGACCTCAAGAACACGTAACCGACGCCCTTGCGGCAGAGAAGTAACGGCCTGTGCCACCATTGCCGCAATTCGATCATTTAATGCCAAGCTACCGGCGCTGTCTTGGTAGACAGCTCCTGCGTCCTTAGATTTATCTTCGACAAACAGCAAGTCAACTGCTTTGGTTTTTCCACAGAGCACATCAGCTAATGCTTCACCACAGCGCACCAGTAAATCTAACTCGCTCGTTTGTGTAGCTAACTTTATTCGCAGCCGGGACTCAAGAGTCCTGGCCGAGAGCTCTGTAACTGGTAACTGACAATTGAGGAAAAGTAGTCGCTGTACCAGACGACGATAACCCGGCTGAACGTCCTGGTGTTGCATCACATCGTCCAGGATTAACCCTTCCTCGAGTGCCAGCCCTAATTGCGAAAATGCTGCGCGAATATAATGCCCACTCAGTGCATCAAGATCCTCTAACACGGCAGCATCCATCACATATTGCGCGGCCTCGACATGTGGCCGAGCCTGTGTCCATAAATCATCCGCGGTTATGGTTAAAGCACTGACTAAAGAGGGCAATACAAGCCAATGTTTTTCCAATAACCAATCTGCCCAAACTGGCGCGGCAAGACTCGGTTGATAACGCGATGCCTCAAAGCGCTCAATGGTAATGACCTCTCGTCCCTGTTCATCGTAGGCGTGCAAAGACACCGCAAACTGTTCTCGTTCACGTAAATAATCATGCAGTTCCGCATCGCTCTCCCAATGGGGATTAGGCCCCTGAATACGTACAAAACACCACAATTCCCTAGGACGATGACCCGTATCCTCTAAACCCTGAATTTTTGTAGGAACAAACAATGGCGGGATATCATCCTCATTACCTGTATCAGCAATAGCAGCACTAATCACTTGAAAACAGGCATCTAATATTACCGGATGCAAACCGCGGCCAGACCATTGAGAAGGCAGCGAAGCTGGCCATTCGATTTTAGCAAGGGCAACTCCCACTCCACGAAACAACTTACTGATAGCCTGAAAAGATTCACCATACTCAATACCAGCTTGCAGGGCCTTAGCTAAGTGCTTATCAACCGCTACAGATTGTGGACACATTTTGCGATCAGCTGTCAGTGTATATGTTTGCAATGCCAGCTCGGCATAGAGTTCGACACTAGCACTAACGTGTTTACACCAGGTATCTTTGTCAGCATCTTTCGTGTAAATGTCCACCGTTGCCGTCGCCGTATCAGTACCGCTTACCCGGCAATACACAGCCACAGGCTTTATATCCAGTATGCATGCTTGCAGAATTTGCATGTCCTTTATCCGGGCAGGCGCACCACTTGGTCCGGAGCAAACCTCTGCGATCATGTCAAAATAAAGACTCGCAGGTACCATTATCTTTCCCGCAACAAGGTGATCCCGCAAAAAAGGAAGCCGTGCCAAAGACAATTCACCGGCAAAAAGACTGCTGCCATTGGGCTCAGTTAATTCTGTGGTAAAAACACCATGACGTACAGGCGAAAACATCAACGGTAATGAGGACACTCGTGCAGTGACTTGCTCGGGTAACCAATAACTACGGCGGTCAAAGGCGTAATCAGGTAAAGGATAAACATCATCTTTAACCCCCTTATTGCCTGCTTTTGAGATCAGTGACCAGCCCAGGTTAAATAATGCAACAGCCAAACCAAGCCAAGGATCAACATTTTTTTCGTCACTTTCAATGGTTCCTGCTATCACTGAAGTCTCAGTAAGCACCTTCAATTGCGTCAGTTCAATAGCCAATTCGCCCTGCTGTAATGGCCAATCAATAAGTGGCCTATCGTCGACCTTAGTTAACATTTCATCCAAGATGATTTTTGCATCACCAACGCGGTTATTAGGCCATTCCAACCAGAATCTGGCTTTAGCCCCATTAGCACTAACTGACACCTGACGCAGAGCTTCGGCCAAATCTAAACTATCCATCAACGCTTGCCATTCAGCTTTTGCTAAACCGTCATCAGATGACTGATCCAGTGAAAAACACAGGCGCACGGCTTGCTCAAAACCTAGTACACCGGCAAAAACTAACGCAGCGACAATGCCCGTCCCCTGCGCCTGAACTTGCTGAGAAAGCAGCCCTTCGGCAATCAACTTTTCAGCACTCAGTAGCTGTGTGACCATCTGCCTTAACACTGGGTAATCCTCAGAGCCACTTAATGCTTCTAAAGACAGCCCAGTTATCTGCTCAAGCTCTTTCTGTAATTTCAGATAGCGGGCAGACCATGATGCATCGGCAAACACATCAGAAAATGTAAAAGAGGTTAGCGGCGAACAACCAAAACACAGTACCACTGCCGGTTTCAATGGTAACTCAATAAATTCACTCTCAGCCCCTGATAACAGATATGATAGCAACTCATCATGAGTACGGACCCCAATCCCAAAACGATAGGCGAAAGTATTCTGGGTACGATTCACCGTAGCGGCTAAATGTCGCAGTGAAATATCCGGTCTAGACTTGAGATGTTCAGCAAGCAGGAGCAGCTGATCACGCAGGGAAGCTGCGCTGTGGGCGGAAAAATAAAACGGATAATCCTCAATAACAAATGAATCATCAACTTCGGTTTTCACTGTACTTACATGCCTAGCCATTACCAAGTGAGCATTGGTACCTGTGTAACCAAAGGAGCTCAATGCCGCTATGCGGGGCTGTTGACTGTTCCAGCTTTGCCCTTGCTTTCGGGGAAAGACTAAATGCTCACTCAGATCATCTAAGTGCGGATTTAACTTATCCAAGTGTGTGATCGGCGGCAATACATCATGCTGCAATAACAGCACGAGTTTAATCAAGCCGGCAACCCCAGCAGCAGATTCACAATGACCAATATTGGCTTTGACAGCGCCCAAAGTCAGTGTCTCAGAGCGGTCTTTCGCCCGCCCGTAAACAGCATCTATCGCCTGCACTTCCACCGGATCACCCAGCGAAGTTCCGGTGCCGTGAGTCTCCAAATAAGCAACTTGGGCAGGCGTCACTCGTGCATGGGCAAGCGCACGGCGCATCACTTCCATTTGTGCAGGTCCATTGGGTGCATTTAGGCCGTGACTGCGCCCATCCTGATTGACAGCCGAACCACGAATCACAGCCAATATCCTGTCCCCGTCGGCTTCTGCCTGCGCTAAAGTTTTCAGTAATACCATGCCACAGCCTTCAGAGCGTACATAACCATCGGCACCATCACCAAAAGTATTACAGCGCCCAGTCGCCGACAGCATGTTGGCAACAGAAGCGCCAATTGCAGCTTCCGGACTCAACAGCAGGTTCACTCCTCCCGCCAGCGCCATTGAGCACTCCCCCATCCGTAAACTTTGGCATGCCAGATGTACAGTCACCAATGACGATGAACAGGCGGTATCTACTGACATACTCGGACCCGTTAAGCCAAACGCATAGGACAAGCGACCGGCAGCCGCACTCAGCGCGTTGCCTTGCCCTACATAGGCATTTAGATCCATAGTGCTTTTAAGCAAGCGGGTATAGTCATTATTCATCTGCCCAATAAAAACACCCGCATCTGTTCCTTTTACAGCAGCAATATCCAAACCTGCACGCTCAAAACAAAACCATGCCTGTTCAAGCAACAGTCGATGCTGAGGATCTATATAGGGCGCTTCTACTTCAGAAATACCGAAGGCCGCTGGATCAAACTGATCAACAGCGTCAAGCAAGCCAAAATGCCGAGTATTAATCTTTCCTGGCTCCGCAGCAACTGCAGAAAAATACTCTTTCATATCCCATCGCTGATCTGACATGATGGTAACCGCATCATCGCCATTTTTGATCAGCTGCCAAAATGCTTCAGGATCCGGGGCTCCCGGAAAACGGCACGACATACCAATAACTGCAATAGGTTCTTCGCGCTCACCTTCAAGCTCACGGATGCGTCGATCTTTTTCTTGGATTTTCAAAATCGAACTTTTCAGCAAATCCTTGTGAGTATTTGTACCTTGCTTATTTTTCTCAGAATTGTTCAACTCAGTGCTCCTTAGAATACTGTGCACTAGGAATAAGGCGCGTTATAGCGAAAATAACCACAGATTCATTGCGCTTATAAACACCAGTGAAGTGGTTTCCTTGGATTTTTATCATATCGTCCCTTAGCTGGGACGGGATTGCTATCAAGCAAGGATATGTCATAGCTCTGTACTCCTTTACAACAATGTTTCCAGCATCTGCGCTAGCTGATCTTCATCGAGATCATCTAGGCTATCTGCCTGTGTCGGTAATTCAGTTCCAGTCTCGGTGTCTTTCGGGCTTAGCGCCTGCATTACATAAGCGGACAAACTTTCAACATTGGGATAATCAAAGACCAGAGTCGCTGGTACTCTGATCTGAAAGCTTTTTTGCAATTTTTGTTTAAGCTCTATCGACATCAGTGAGTCGAAGCCAAGATCAAGGAAAGGTTTGTGATCATCCAGCGCCCGGCTATCATCGAGCTTCATAATCTCTCTGGCCATTAGCCGTAAGTGTTCTCTGACCGCTTCAACCTTAGCCAGCGCCGGTAATGCAAGTAAATCTTGCAGGATAATATCGCTGTTATCTTCTGCAGTTAAGCGCTCAGTGGCCGATTGATGAGCCGTAAACCAATCTTCAACCAGCGCTGGGGGCGAGTCGCGCCACACTTTGGCAAATACTGGCCAATCAACATCAATCACACCCAATTGGCTTTGGGCCGAGGCCAGCGCACGTTCAAGATCAGCAATGGCACGAGTGGGGGACAATAAACGTAAGCCCAAAGAAGATGAACGCCCCACAGCCATGCCAATCTCATCCCAACCAGCCCAATTAATCGCCAAAGCGGGCAAACCAAGACCACGACGATAATGAGCCAATTGATCCATAAAACCATTGGCTGCCGCATAATTACTTTGTCCGGCGGCCCCCAACAACGAGGCCAAAGAAGAGTACATTACGAAGCAATCCAAGCGCATATCTCGCGTCAATTCGTGTAAATGCCAGCTGCCTAACATCTTGGCACAAATAACACGCTCAAAATCATCATCGGTTAGAGTCGTAAAGGCACCATCAGCCAAGACTCCTGCACAATGAAAAATACCTCGCAGTGGTCGATTAAGCTGATCCAGCAACGCCGCCAATACTTGCCGATTGGCCACATCACAAGTCTGGTAATCAATGTCAGCACCTGTCGCATCCCGCAATTGTGCAAGTTGCTGCGAAATATCCGCATCTTCAGCCCGCCTTCCAAGCAGTAAAAAATGCTTTCCACCTCGTTGCACCAACCAATGGCACGTCGCCACAGCAAGATCTCCTAAGCCACCGCTCAAAAGATAGAGGCCGTCATCATGGCAATGAAAATCCGGTTCAACTTTCATTGACGATGCCTGCAATTCATCAATGCGCAAGACATAACGCTGAGCATGATGATAAGCAACCCAATCAACACGGGATTTCCGGACTTCATCAGCCATCACAGCAGACCTTTGATCAAAGGTCGAACCATCAATATCCAGCATGCCTACCGAGTACTCTTGCCACTCCAGATCCAGTGATTTACATAACCCCAACGCAAAACCATATAAGGGAGAGCCACCGCCTGTTCCTGTATGATCTACATATCCTGATGAAAGCACACGAAAGCCGACATCAATGCCCGAGCCAGCCAGTAACTCGCTTAATTGATGCGCTCGCCTGGCTGCTGCTACCAGCGCCATTGCCTGTTGTATCCAGGGAGTTTGTTCACTGTTTTCACTCATTCTGGCAAGAGCAGGCAGACAATATACCAAACTAACAAAGCGTCCCTCGGTCGTACGTTTAAGCATATCAAGATCACAACTGTCCACATCAAAGAGTGTTCCAGCATCGCTTAACCTTTTCCTCCACCCTGAGTCAACGAAGTCATCTTCATTATTAAGCAACACAAAAACCAGAGTATTGTGCTCACTTAATTTATTTACCTCACTATCATCTGCCAGTGATTGAGCCTGCCATTTCTCCACCAGATAAGAAGATGAAGCTGTAACCCGTTTGATCTGCTGTGCGCTTACACGACGTGTAATCAATCCCTCAACGCTAAGAAAAGGTTTTTCTCCCTGTTCCGCTAACGTCAGGTCGTGTACAAAAGTGCCTCCATTTTCATCCTGTTTTAGCAAACGTGTTTGACATAGGGTTGGGGCTTGTACTCTTTCTGTGTTTTTCCTAGGAGCAAAGATTAACCTGTCTATGGCAACGGGAATAGTCGCTCCTCCCATGCGGCTCTGCTCAGGCTGTTCTGCCATTGTGGCTAAAGCAATAGTCTGCAACAAAGCATCCAGCTCTCCCGGTACTATCGCGCTATGCTCTCCACCCGTCCAGGCAATCTCAGAAACCGTGTATCCCTGATATTGCTCAATCGAGACAATACTGCGAAAGCTGTTAGACAATCTGATTTCAGGCGAAGACAATCTCTCGTAGAAAGTAATGCCATCTATTTTTGCTAAAGCCCGCGCAGATGAGGGAATAGCTACTGATCGTGGCAGGTTTTGTGCTGCACAGGCTCTGGCTCGCAAGTGCCGTTGAGTACGCGACCCCACATCAGATAAGACCTCAATACTGACCCCACCACCTTCTTCATCACTCAGTACAGTGAATTGATAGTGAACCACTTCAGTATCAGCATCGATCACTAAGGCTTCTTCACAGAGCACATCCGTAATTTCCCAATTCTGTCGGCCGCGTAAATCATCCAGCATACCAATAATCAGCGCCAGGTGAGCGGCAGCAGGAACCACAGGATCACCGTGAACTAAATGGTCCTGCAAATTAAAGGGTGGCTGCTGTACATAATCCACCACATATACCACCAAAGATGCTTGTTTAGATGACAGCCGCAGCCCAGAATGAGGCAAAGTGAGTACACTTTGTTGACTGCCGGGACTTTGTTGCCAAAAACGTTGTCGCTCGAAGGGGTAACAAGGTAGCGAGATCCCGGCTACAGAACTCGGCTTATGACAACTTTCTGCCATTGGTACCAATTCCCCTAAAGCGAGCTCAAGAGCTGCTAACATTTCCTTCTGGGTAGCATCTTCAAATATTCGCGTATGCCCCAGCACGGCGCGGCGCCATGTCTGTTGACAGAACGCCTTATATTGCTGCTCTGGCAAACTAACCAGCACGTTTCGATAGCAGCGCATCATCTCATTCAAGGCAGTATCACTGGCGGCAGAGATACGCAAGCCTATGGCTTGCTTCACCTGCTCTGAAGAAGGGGTATGTTCAGGTGCTGATTGTAATATCAGGTGCACATTGGTGCCACTAAAACCAAACGAACTGACAGCTGCATATCGCACATGATCATCCTGCCATTCCTGTGGTTCATCAGGTATACGTAAGGTGGAGGCATCAAGCTGAATTTCTGGATTCAATCGCGATAAGTGCAGATGCGGTGCTATCGTTTGCTGTGTCAGGCACAAAACAGCTTTAATCATACCAGCGATCCCCGCAGCGGCTTCAGCATGTCCCATATTGCTTTTAACCGAGGAAACCCACAACGGAGACTGACGCACAACATCATCCACATACACAGCTTGTGCAGCTGCAATTTCAATAGGATCTCCCAAAGGGGTTCCCGTACCATGAGCTTCCAGTAATTCAACCTGTGCAGGATCCACAGCCGCATCGGCCAGAGCTCGTCTCAGTACTTGTTGCTGTGCCTGTCCATTAGGCGCAGTCAATCCCTGGCTATGACCATCCTGATTCGTCGCAGAGCCACGCAAGACAGCCAGCACTTTGTCACCATCAGCGATGGCATCATCCAGCCGTTTTAGCACCACCATGCCGCAGCCTTCACTGCGTACATATCCATTAGCCTTGGCATCAAAGGTTTTACAACGACCGTCGGGGGCCAGCATACTCCCTTTAGATAGCAACACTGATGTTTCTGGCGACAATAACAAATTTACGCCACCTGCTAGGGCAATATCACACTCCCCTTGTCGTAAAGACTGAACGGCAAGATGCACAGCCATCAATGAAGATGAGCAGGCAGTATCCACCGCCAGTGCCGGTCCTTGCCAATCCAGGGTAAAAGCTAAACGTCCGGCAGTAACACTCAGTGCATTACCGGTACTGTGATGATGGGAAAGTGACAAGGTGTCCTTTGGAAAACGTTGGACATAATCATTAGGACCAGGACCAATAAAGACCCCACCCAAAGTATCATTGGAAGAAAAGTCATATCCAGCACGTTCCAGTGCCTCCCAACCGGTTTCCAGTAGTAAGCGTTGCTGAGGATCCATGCACTGGGCTTCACGGGGGGTGATACCAAAGAGATTGCAATCAAAGTACTCTATATTGTCAATAACACCGGCACGATCGGTAGCTAGCTCTCCTTTTTGTACCAAAGATAATGCATCCCAGCGTAATGTATCGATTTGACCAATCAAGTCCCGCCCTTCCAGTAGCCCAGACCAAAAAGTTTCAGGGGAATTAACCCCACCGGGGAAACGGCATCCCATACCGACGATAGCAATATCTACCCGTTTGCTATCGGAAATTCCTGTGCGGGGATCTAGCCTGTCATTACCGTCCTTTACTGCAACAGCTTCATCTTGCTTACCATGCAACACAGTTTGCAAGTGCGAAATCAGCTTGCCAACTTGTGGGAAGTCGAATAACAGCCGGGTTGGGATATCACATCCCAGTTGTCGCTGCAATTGCTCACGCAGTTCCACCAAAGTCACTGAGTCCATGCCCAATGCATTAAGGGTATCATTAGCAACAATGCTTTGCGGATCTGGCATATCAAGAATAGCCGCGATGGCCTCAAGCACTATCTGCTCAACCGCCGCCGGCTCACACTGAGCTTTGGTTACTGATGCCATTTCAGGCTCAGTCACCTCAGACTCTGTGTGCGAAGGCATCAGGGTAGCTAACAGGGGACGTACTGTATTTTCCTGACGCCCACAGATCTTTAACCAGTCAAAATCAGCCAACATGGCCAGTGGTGCAGACTGCCTCAACCACGGCCCACAACGGACGCGTAACAACGATGGAGCCAGTGGCACTATACCCAAACGGTGCAACTGACGGACCACTTGATGCTCTGCAGCCATGCCACTCCCGGCAACCGCCCCCAGCCGCAAACTAAGACCGGTCTTACCCTGTTCACGCCGCTGTACTATCAATCCATCCAGATAAGCATTGGCAGATGCGTAGTTAGCTTGTCCAGCCGCGCCAAGAACAGATGAGATAGAAGATATCATCACAAAAAAGTCCAGATCCATATCTGCACTGAGTTGATCCAGCCACCAAGCCCCAATCGCTTTTACATCAAAAGCGCGGGCAAATGCTGCAGTATCCAGCTGACGGAAGGGTGCGTCTGCTAACTGACCAGCAGCATGAATAATTCCCGCCAGAGGCGCATGAGCCTGCCGCAACTTTTTAAAACAAGCCTGTATCGCTTCACCATTAGCCAAATCCACCGAATAAATACTCAATCGAGCACCGCAAATTACTGCTTGTTCATGTAAATCGACCAGTACAGCATTATCTACCCGACGCGCCAACAACACCAAATCACGAGCCCCGAGTGCCAACAGCTCTTTAGCAAACAAACGCCCCAGCGACCCAGTCCCACCCGTGATCAGGTAACAATGATCACTTTGTAGCGTGCTAGTTTGCTTTTCATCCGCTTCGTTCGCAGGCAATACCGTCAGGCGCGGTGTCAACACTTTCGCACCAATAATACGTCTTTCCCACTCACCACCCCGATCTGTACTGATCTCATTTACAAGCGAGCTAACACGTTGCTTAACTTGCAGGCTATCATCCAAACCAATAAGAGTTATTGCCAGCTTTTCTTCTTCACGCACCGAACGGCATAAACCTGCAATACTGGATGCAAGCGGTTGATACCCGACACTATTACTATCAAGTACACAAAAAAGATCAGGCATCTCAGCATCAGTATCCGGGCAAAGAGCAGTGATCACATTAAGTACATTAACAACCAGCTGTGATCCTGGTCTGCAAGCAATATCTGCAGTGTAATAAAGAACGGCATCTATTTCGGTCAATGAGAATACATCAGAGAAGGTATTCGCGTTAAAAGTCGCTAATGTACATACCTGCACTTTCGCACCAGCCTGAATCATGGCTTTCGAAAGCAAATCGGAAAATTCATCATCATCAACCAGTAACAGCCACTGACCCTGTAATGCCCCTGTTACCCCTTTCTTCGAAATATCACACCATTTCACCTCATAGTCCGATGCTTGATTTGATGCAGTGCTACGGTTTACGCCAGCCAGCCAATAACGCTCTTTAGAGAAGGGATAACCCGGCAATGGCAAGCGTGCCCCCGCATTATCAGGACTACGGGGCCATTTTAACGGTAGACCAGATAAATACAGGCAATGCATAGTCTCAGCAAATGCGGTGAAATCATTACCCATTTGCAAAACGTTCAACCAGCGTGCACTAGATGCCGCAGGCAAACCTCTTGCCATATCAATCAGTTGTTTATGCGGTCCTAACTCTATGCAAACACGGGCAGCAGCATCAACCCAATCAGCTTCAGCAGCAAGCGCAGCTATCGCCTGCTCAAACAAAACAGCATCACGCACCTGAGAAACCCAATAAGCCGGCTCGATAAGCTCATGATCAGCAGAACGTCCCAGTGCAGAAGAGATAAATCCTAATTGCGGGCGGGTAAAACAAGTCTGTTTCACCACTTGCTCAAATTCAGCCAGCATAGGTTCCATCATAGGTGAGTGGAAAGCATGGGACACAGCTAGCGGCACACAACGGAGCTCATAAGTCTTTGCCAGTTCAGCTAAATGCTCTATCGCGGCAGGCGTACCGGAAAGTACATGATTGCGCGGCCCGTTAACCACAGCAACGGCAGCCCCTGTTCCGCAATCTCGCAACAGTGCATCCACCTGCTGACGATCAGCGAACAGCACCAACATGCGACCTCTGGCACAGCGTTCTAACATCAGACGAGCACGAGCAACAATCATACGTGCCGCATCATCCAGATCAAACACCCCCCGCCACGACAGCGGCAGCGTATTCGCCAATACTGTGTCCCAATACAAACTGCGGCAGCCCTACCAGAGATGACATAAACTGAGCCAATGCATACTGCAGGCAAAAAATCGCAGGTTGGGTATATTGGGTGTTATTAAGCGTCGCAGCTTCTTGCCATATGACGGGTAATATCGAACGCCCCAAATATTTACTAATAGCCTTATCGGCTTGCTCCAGCCATTGACGAAAGGCAGGTTGCGTATCAAACAATATCCGTCCCATCTGCACATACTGGGACCCTTGCCCGGTAAACAACCATGCCATTAAGGGTATCTCTGGCAACTCCTTATTGTCGGGCTTTTGGCTCGCCGTTATAAGTTGCGCCAACAAAGCACTGCGATCCTTAGCCATAAAAGCCGCACGATAGGGATAATGATTACGCCCTGCGTTTAATGCCTGACAAGCTTGCGTCCATGCTTCTTCCTGTGCAAAGTATTCACTGTAACGCTGCAGTAGTGTCTTAAGCGCCACAGGGTCTTTGGCAGAAACACCCAAGAAATGGACAACTGTGCCCGCTGGCTTTACTTCAACAGCCGTTGATTCTGGTACGGCACTGCATGGGTCCTGAATGATTAAATGAGCATTGGTGCCACTGAAACCAAAACTACTCACGCCGGAAAAATATGGGGTATCCGGCCCATAAGCAACAGATACACTGTCACGCACCACATCTAAATCTTTTTGCCAATCAATTAATGAGGTTCGCTCTTTTACATGAATTTGTGCTGGCAACTGGCGATGTTGCATCGCCAACACCACCTTCATCACTCCGGCAACACCACTGGCTGCCTCAAGGTGACCAATATTAGCTTTAATTGAACCGATCAGAAGCGGCGATTTCCGCTCCAGCCCTTCACACAATGCCTGTCGTATCGCCTTAGCTTCAATTGGATCCCCCAAGACAGTGCCTGTACCATGTGCCTCCACATAACGGATATCATCAGGCGTCAACCTCGCATTATGCAATGCCTGGGTAATTAACGACTGTTGAGCATAACCGTTAGGAACCGTCAAACCACTGCTGGCACCATCCTGATTGATATGCCCTGCCCGTATCACTGCGAGCACCTGACAATTTTCTGCCAGCGCGTCTTCCAGTCTTTTAAGCACCAGCACACCACAGCCCTCACCACGTACCAGACCATCAGCTTCACTGCCAAAAGGACTACAACGCCCACTGGCGCTTAGCACCTTGTTTTGTGCCAAAGCGACACTGGGACCAGGGGTAAGCAGCGTATTCACACCTCCAGCCAGCGCGGTATGACATTCCTGATTAATCAAACTGCGACAGGCTTGATAGATGGACACCAAAGAGGAGGAGCAGGCGGTATCCATCGCCAATGCAGGACCATTAAAGCCGTAATAATAGGCTAAGCGCCCTGCTGCTGAGTTTAGTGATGTTCCGGTTATTGAGTAGGCATCCGGACTAACCGGACGATCCTCTGCAAAGGTCATTGCCCCATATTCACTGGAGCTGATGCCCATAAAGACCCCTACGGCTTCACCACGTAAGCTGTCTGCGGGCACTTGTGCATGTTCCAGTGCCTGATAGCTGACTTCCAACAACAACCGCTGTTGCGGATCCATTTGTTGAGCTTCCCGCGGCGAAATACCAAAAAATCTCGCATCGAACAAATCCACATCAGAAAGATAACCAGCACGACGAGCATTGGTTTTAAAGGGTGTTCCCGGCTCCGGAGCATAATGTTCATCAATATCCCAACGGTCTTCTTGTACTTCAGATACTGCTTCTCGCCCGTTTTTAAGTAATTCCCATAATGCCTCAACGTTATCTGCTCCGGGTACCCGACACCCCATGCCAACGATTGCCACAGGCTGATTAATACGAGCGGACAATGCTTGGATTTTTTCCCTGCTTTGTTTTATTAGGGCATTTTGCCGAGCTAGTAACGCCTCATGTGCTTGTTCCGTCATACGTCCTCCAATTCCGTTTGCATGGCCTTTAACTCTTCTTCAATTTGCTCGATACTGACTTTGCCAGCCTCTCTGTCTTGCTGTTGTGTATTCTGTACCTCGTCCTTCTTCAAAGTAACACCCGGCACATCAAGCGAAGTCGCCTGAAAATGTTGTGTTAGCTGAACGGATAACCACTGACTTAAGCGGGCAAGATTTGCATTATCGAAAATATCAACAGCCGAAACAGCCACACTGGTAAGAGCCGCCACTTTCTCGGCAAATGACATAGTCAAAAGCGAGTCCATCCCCAAATCATGAAAACCTGTGTCCAGGTAGCGGTCCAACTCGCCACTCATGCCCAACACCTGGCGCAAAATGATAAATAATTGAGCCTCAATAAATTTTCCGCGCTGGGCACTAGACAAAGCATGGTATTGTTGTAAAAAAATATCTTTATTGTGCTGATGACTCTCTTTCGGCCTATCAACTTCCTCAGAGCCAACCTGAGCAAAATAACTCTCAAGCCAAGTGTCACGATATATCGGCTTAAAGTGTGACCAATTGATGTCCAGCAAAGCAGACTCTGGACTTGGCAAAGCTGTTGTCAACAGCTCAGCAAGTTGGTGGACATCAAAACTATGCACGCCAACACGCTGCGCTGCTTCCTTGCCAGCCTCATTCAACATACCACTGTCTACAGGCCCTAACTGCACTACAGAAGCAGGCAGTCCTTGTCCTCGACGTAACTGCACAACGCGATCAGCAAAGTGATTGGCAAGGACATAATGAGTTTTACCTTTCGCTCCCCATAAACCCACCATCGACGATAATACCTGAAAAGACTTCAGCTCTTTGGGGGCCCCTTGATGCAGATACCAGGTACTGGCCAACTTAGATGACACCACATCTGTTAGATCACCTGGTTGACTGTCACTGATCAGTCGATCTCCTCCAATGCCCGCAGTATGAATCAAGTGTTCAATATATATATGATCTTTTTCCAACTGCTCAAAGACAGCATCCACCTGAGCAGGAATAGCAAGGTCTGCAGCAATAGTAATGATCTTTATCCCTGAGCTTTTCAGCTCCTGTAATAGAGCTTGCTGAAATACACCTTCAATAGTACGACTGACCAAAACTAGGGTCTTCACCTGTGGTGCCAGGACTCTGGCTATCGCGGAGCCAATACCGCCAAAGCCCCCGGTAATAAGTACAGTACCAGCGTATAGCAATACCTGCTCCTCACCTGCCGCATTCTCTGCCGATTGATTCGACCTCTGGGGTAATAACTCAAGTGTGTAAGGTTGCCCTTTCCTGATAGATAAATAGCGTAAACCGCCCGGCTGACGAATGTGGGTCAACAGCCGATCAATAGTCTCAATGTGATCTGCACCCTGCTGCCTTTCTAAATCAACCACACCGCCAATACGTCCCGGATATTCCAATGCTGCACACTTAACAACCCCCGTCATAACCGACTGTGCTAATCCAGCCAAATCATCTGTTGCCAGCACTTTTTCGGCTTGTGTAGTCACGCACCACAAACGCATCTGCCGATTTTCATCTTTGCCTAATAAATGCCGACAAAGCATTATCAGTGATTCTGACTGCCGGGTCGCCGCACTCACAGGGTCAGCAACAGCATCCTCGGGTAACTGCGGGAAACAGATCACGTAATCAAACACTAGATCCCCCGGGATTTTCATTCCCTCAATCACTTCAGACCAGGACAAGCTGCAACACATCACTCCTCGCTGCTCAAGCTGTTCTTCCCAGACATTTTCCAGATCATCGTGAATAAGTAACCAGCGTTCATGTACACTATGCTCTGAGAGCTGTGCGACAATGAGTGCTTCAGCGCTTAAGGGGTGAGGCACCATAGAGCATACTTCAGAAAATTCCTGCTTTAATAATTGCTGTTGCCATTGCTCTGTTCCAATAACAGCATAATCAGGTCGTAGCTCAATATCACTAAAACGCCACCATCCTTCGGTCATACCAAAACTAAGATCCGCACTCAGCTGTGGTGCAATACACTCACGCAGAAGCAGATATCCCTGCGGCACCAGTAGCCCTCTGACATGATGTAAAGTCTGTTCAATTGAGCGTGTGGCATGCAGTACATTGGAGGCAATAACAAGATCATAGCTTCCCGGCTCAAAAGATTGCGAGGCCACCGAGCTCTCGATATCCAATATGCGATATTCCATAAAGTCATGTTCTTGAAACAGGCCTTTCGCACGATCAAGAAACATTGGGGAAATGTCGGTAAAGCAGTAGACTTCAATGGGAAAGTCACGCAACTTCTCAAGTACACTGCCAGTGGTACCACCCGTTCCGGCACCAATTTCCAATATCCGTAAAGATCGGCCTTCAGCCAAAACTGCCGCTATCTGCGCCAGTTGGCTATTGAGTACACGGGAGATCGGCGAATCAAGATATACCGCATTACTGCCTGCCATTGAAGTATCTCGAAATAACACATCAAGCGGGTCCTGCTTTCCTAGCAACACATCACTTAAGGCCGCAGTACAGCGTTGCATAAATTGAGTTTCAGATTGGTACTGTGGATAGCTTTCCAGTAGCTGCGCTAAATCCATATTCGGCACAGAGTACTCACCCTGCCTCTGCACTTCGTGGCTGTCCAGTGTACGAAATAAATGTGCAAACAACTTATGCTGCGTACTATGAATGCCCCATTGAATCATGGCTTCAGGGGCTGTCGTATCAAGACCCCTGCCTAAATCGCGCAAAGTATCATCTATAAGCTTCAGGCACGCCTGCTCTATCTGTTCTCGGTAGCTGTTATAACGGGCCAAATCGAAACGATCTACCCAAGCCAACATAGAGTCGCTACGTTGCAACAATTTTGTCAAAGGCAAAAGCTCAGCTTTAACAGCTACAGCCTTTTGCCACTCGGCAGCTTGCCATTGCTGTTTATAGAAACAATTCAATGGAATAACCCCCCCTACCGAGCCACTGCTTTTTGAGGACTCAGTTTGAGAGTTTGGCAATCGTTTAAAGAATACCTCGGTCAGGTGCCCTAGGACCCGCCCTTCAATATTAAAAATTTTCACATCAAAACAACGCCCCTCGGGACTGCTTTTATGTTCCATCTGTACACGCAAAACATTCGGTAACTCTGCTACCAATGAAACCTGCCCTAAAGAGGCCAGCAAATGCACTTGCGTATCGGCATTGGGTAAGCCCCCGCTGATCTGGAAACAAGCATCCAGCAATATGGTCATAGATGTCATAGGATCTAACTTCTGGCTGGCATCCAGAGAAATTTCCCCTGTTAGAAACTGCCCCTTAACCCGCAGAGATTTCACACAACGGAAGTTTTCCCCCAATGCCACACCACCAGCCCGATGCTGTGTGTACAGCACTGCCACATCCTGCTTTTGCCAGCTATCATCCACACAAGTGCCGTCAGCTAAATCACTCTGCACAGCTTCCCCCAGTGACAAAGTAGATGTAGTAGAAGCACTCGGAGGCAAACATCTCGCACTGGCATGCCGTGTCCAGCTCCCGCTTACAGCCTCGGTCACACGACTCCACAATACCGCTTCAACTTCTTGTTCCAAGCCAGTTCCTTGCATCTGCTGTACTTGCAACACGTACTCTCGCTCTGCCAGATCAATATCCACTGGCTGGTAAAAATGCACCTTAGACAATTGTGCCAACCTAAGATTTAAAGCATCGCCACCGACATGACGCATCAGATCGATCAACAAAGATGCAGGTAAAAATCGTCGACCTTGCACCCTATGCTGATCGATAAAATCGAGCCATGCAACAGAGACATCCAGCTCGTAGGCATGCATACCATTGGGCTGCATGAGTTTATGGTAAACCAGAGGGTGAAGAGGTGAACCTTCACTTTTACTATTTCGCTGCAACATTTCGTTGATACAGGGCGATCTAAAGGTCTTTTGCTCAAACGAGCGTTTGGGAAAATCCGCCACCAGTGGATGCTTCTCGGCGTACACAGGTGACCAGTCAACATCGACCCCCGCAGTAAACAATGCCGCCAGTACCGGAAAAAGCGACTTTCTATCTGACAACATCTGACACTGGCTGTTTTTCAATGTTGAGAAAGTAACAGCTCCTTGTGCCAACATCTGCTTTTGTGTCAGCACCAGCGTTTGTGCCAATACTTCGGGTAACTCAGCTGACGAAACCCTGATTTGACTAGTATCCGCATCAAGCAATACCAGAGCGTTATCGCCATGCTCTGATGAAAAATAAGGTAATGTTGTAGGAGTTGCTGTACCGGCAAGCCAAGCACGGATATAGGCAGGTTCAATCCCTTCTACTAACACCTGATCAGGGTACACACCATACAATCCCAGCAATGCAAGCAGTTGTTGATGTAAATGAGCACACCGGACATCTTGTGATGACTTTTCATCGCTCAGCTCAGTTAAAGACATTTCTGTCAAAGGCATTGACGATATCAGATCTTGCAATTGCGTCAGATCATCGTGTCGCGACACAGATAAAACAAGTCGGCTTCGATAAGGAGAAACCCTGTCGTGCAACGCCGCTTGCAGGTTATGTGACAACTCACTGGCACTGCTTCCACTCACCGCTATGCGCTCCGTCAAAGCCATGCGACGTAGGGTCGATGTATAACTCAGAGCCTGTAAACTATCCGGAGATTGATTTTCCAGGTAGCTCACTACATTCGCTACATGCTGACTCAGTGCCTGCGGTGTTTTCGCACTGAGGGCCAATATGACTTCCTGCTCAGAGCTATCCCTTATATCCTCATTAAATTCGACGACAGGAGTGACTGGCGCTGCAGCCACAATAGCGTGTACATTCGTCCCGCTAAAACCAAAATTACTGATCCCAGCACAAATAGACTGATGCCCTTCCCCCTTCAACAAGCAGGGCTTGCGGGCAACCTTGAATATCTGGCTGTCCCAATCTATTTTAGGATTAAGTTGCTCAAAACCTAGCTGAGGTGGCGCTTTTGCCTGCCCAACCACTAATGCTGCTTTGATCAAGCTAGCAATACCGGCAGCCGCCTCCAAATGGCCGAGATTGGCTTTAACTCCACCAACCTGCAACGGGGTTTCACTATTGCGCGCTGGTGTGAACACGGCCGCCAACGCCCGAGCTTCAATAGGATCGCCCAAACTCGTTCCCGTACCATGAGCTTCTATATAGCTGATATCCCCCGGACTTAAGTCTGCTTGTTGCAAAGCCGAGCGGATCACAGCTTCTTGGGCCGAACCATTGGGAACTGTTAACCCACTGCTGTGACCGTCATGATTAATCGCAACACTTTTGATCACTGCATGTATACGATCACCGTCACGTTGTGCATCGGCTAATCGCTTCAACACCACAACACCACAACCCTCACCGCGCACATAACCTTTTGCCCGAGCATCAAATACGTGACAATCTTGCTCTGTGGTCAACATCCGCGCACGGGAAAAATTCACCCCGGCATGCGGTGTCAATATAGCATTAACTCCAGCGGCCAGAGCCAGTTCGCAATCTTGCTGGTTCAGCCGACGACAAGCTTCGTGTACAGCCACCAATGATGAAGAGCAGGCCGTATCAATCGATAAGGTAGGGCCACTAAAGTCATAAAAATACGATAAACGCCCTGCAGCCATACTGGGAGAGTTACCAGACGCTACATACGCGTTTGCATGCTTGACCTCAGCCGATAATGCCATGCCATAATCCTGGCTGCCAATCCCGACAAAAACCCCGGTATCACTACCCCGTAAAGACTGTATATCATAACCCGCATCTTCTAAGGCGAGCCAACTCTGCTCCAACAATATACGCTGCTGCGGGTCAAGATTTTCTGCCTCGATCGCAGACAATCCAAAGAACTCCGCATCAAAATCATAAATACTGTCCAGTAGACCTGCATAGGGGGTGACTAGCTTACCGGTCGCATCGTAATCGGGATCAACAAACTGTCGATTACTCCAGCGATCTGCCCCCACCTCAACCACACCACTTCGACCGACACTCAACAAGTCCCAGTATGAAGAGAGATCTGTTACTCCTCCCGGAAATCGACAACCAACACCTATAATAGCAATGTCTGAGCTTTGTTTTTGCTCATAAAAAGCCAGTTTTTTCTTCAAATTCTTGATGGTTTTAATCGATTGTAATAACACATCTTTGTTTGTTGCCGTCACGAAATATCCTCCAGACGTTCAATCTCTTCGGTTAAAATTTGCGCCAACTCATCTTCGCTGTAATCTCCCATCCCCTCATCGTCTGTGTCTTGGTTCACTTGGGCTTGTAACGATAACGAAGAAAATAATGAATTGAGCAAACCATTGGCAAGAAAATCGGCCAATGCCGCTATGGTGGGGTGATCAAAAGCAATAGTCTGTGGTAATGAGCTAGCCAATTCCTTTTCAAGTTGTTTATGCAAAATCATCGAATGCAGCGAATCTATACCCAGCTCGGCAAAACCACTCGCATCGGTGATCGTTTGGGTACTTGTTTGCCCCAAGCACTCACTTACCATGTATTTAAGACGCTCGCGCAGCAGGCGCATCCGACGCTCTGGTGCTACGGCAGCCAAATGAGAGTTCAGCGATATTTGCTCAACTTCCTCTAGGTTCTTTTCTGTCAAAACTCCAGCTTTGGATGGCACCAGATCGGCACAAAGTTGACTCGCTGTAGTCGTGGATATATAACCTTCCCAATCAATTTCACACACAGCCACTTGAGCAGGAAAATCAGCTATTTCTGAACTAGCCAACAATAATTTCGCCAAGGTACCCAGATATTCATCGCCACCATGCATTGCTACCCCTAAATGACGATAATGGGCTGCCAACCCTTCTCCCCCCCGGCTCGCCATGCCGCCACCGGACCATGGCCCCCATTGCACCGACAGACCAGGCAACCCCTGTGCACGACGATGCAACACCAAACGTTCTGCCAAGGCATTGGCCAAGCCATAACCTGATTGCCCGACTTGCCCCAGTGATACAACTAATGAAGAAAATACGACAAAATAACTTAGCCGTTGCTGACGTGTCGCTAAATGAAGATTCCAAGTTCCCATGCCTTTAGCATGCAACATCCCACTCACCTGCGACCAGGCGTGATGATCAAACTTCCCTTGTTCAAGGGTACCTGCACAATGAAAAACACCATCCAACGGCGGAACATCAGCCAAAGTACTGTCCAGCACCTCTTGCACCATTTCCAGCGAGGCAAGCTCAACCGTCAAAGCATGAATTTTTGCACCAAACTCACGCTCCAAACGCAGTAGCTTTTCACTCTGTTCAGCATCAGGAGGACGGCGATTGAGGTTGATGATATGCCTGACACCACAGCGCAGTAACCAGTGAATAACATGCGCTCCTACCCCGCCCAAACCGCCAGTCACCAAGTAACAGCGCTCGGCTGACAGCGCCCACTTTCCAACAGCGCAAGATAAACTAAGCTCAGTCAAACGCGCGACACTAGCCCGCTCACCAGATAATAAGTATTCTGGCTCCCGTGTAGTAAGTAATCCGTTCAAATGTCCTGGTAATTGTATCAATGCTTCAGCATCACAACTTATTAGAGTCGCACTAAAACCCTGACGTTCCTTGATGCAAGATGACAATACAGTAGACCAGCAAGAGCTTGCTTTTACCTCACCATTACTCCCGTCGCATACTAATAAATGTCCAATTGTAAACGGTGCGCGGACAAGGCTGGCCAAATCCTGCCAAGCTAATGACAAGGGTTCAAGCCATTGTGAATCAAGAGATCTTTCTTTCAATATCGGCAATTCAGCCAAACACAATATTGTTCTGTCAAAGTATCCGTCCAGTGTCGCTATCTGGTCACAACAAGCCTCAACTAACAACACACCATAAGCAGAGAGTGCCTCTCGCCATTGTCGGCAAAGTGCCTCTGCCCCCTTCTGGTATAGCAGCAAAATTTTAACTGCACTCACCTTCGGCCCGTCAATAGCTGGTTGCCACTGCTTGCTATAACATAGGGGTTGACTTGTCTTTACCGGCAGTGATGCAAATACCTGAGCGAGTCCGCTACAGGCGCTCAGCGGACGCTCACTATACCAACAGCGTACGCGCTGAAAAGGGTGAGGCGGCAAAGCACAAGAGCTATTGCCATCTCCCCGTTCAATAATGGCATGAGCGTTGGTGCCATTAAAACCAAATGAACTGACGGCTCCATACAGTCTATCCACTTCAGCTAAAGGCTTGGTCTCTCGGGGAATATTTATTCCGTCACTAACATCAATATAGGGATTGATGTTGTGATAGTGAAGTTGACCAGGCATTATGCGTTTACGCAAGCTCAGCACCAGTTTCAATAGCCCGGCCAAACCAGAAGTTGCTTCAGTATGACCAATAAAAGATTTGACAGTACCTAATTGCAAAGGTGTTGTACGCGCTACACCATCTGCATACGCTGCACGCAATGCATGATATTCAATAGGATCCCCAAGAGAAGTACCGGTACCATGAGCCTCTACCAACGCCACCTCTGCCGCCGCGATACCCGCATCTTTCAAAGCAGCTTGTATCACTTGCTCCTGCGATCGGCCATTAGGGGCAGTTAAACCACTACTTCGGCCATCATGATTGACCGCACTGCCTCGGATAATGCCATGTATGGTATCTTTGTCAGCACGAGCTTCAGATAAGCGTTTAAGCACCAAGACAACACATCCTTCAGAGCGAACATAACCATCAGCACGAGCATCAAATGCTGCACCGCGCCCTTGCTTTGACAGTGCCTGTGCCTTAGAGAGCAATACAAAGCTTTCTGGCGAAACCAATGCGTTAGCCCCGCCGACAACCGCCATTGAGCTCTTTCCGCTACGCAAGTGATGTACCGCAGCATCCAGCGCCACCAGTGAGGATGAGCAAGCCGTATCATAGGCTATCGCCGGTCCCTGTAAGCCAAATAGATGGGCAATCCTGCCCGCAATAAGGTTCATGGATTGTCCGGTAGGCATCAGACCTGCGTATTTACTGTCAATCGAGGCACGACATAACGGGCCATATTCATTTTGCCCGATACCAAAAAATACGCCTGTGTCTGGAATATCCGCAGAGCCCCCCTTCAACAAGACAGCGGGATCTATGCCGGCGTCTTCTAACGCTCGCCATGTAGTTTCCAATGCAAGTCGCTGCTGAGGATCCATAAGGCTGGCTTCGCCATGGGACAACTGAAAGAGTGTATGATCAAAGCCTGTGATGTCATCAAGAAATCCGCCCGCCAAGCTGTAAGCTTTTCCAGCCACATCACCCGCAGCACTGTAGCGTTCCAGATCAAAGCGATGAGCTGGCGCATGGTCTATGCCGTCTTCTCCGGTGCTGATAGCCTGATCCATCATAGCCCACAATGCTTCTGGTGTATCAGCACCGGGCAACTGACAGGCCATAGCAATAATGGCAATACTATGCTCTTCCTGGGCATTGTCAGTGACGGTAATATCATTAGCTAAAACCTGCTCTGCCTCAATAACATTAGCTTGTGACCATTTTTCGCTAAAATCCTGAGCCATCTCACTCAAATTGGCGTAGTCGTAAATCAAAGTAGGGCGACATGTTATACCCAAACGCTGACGGACTTTCTGACTCAGCTCCACACTGACAATGGAGGTTAATCCCAGCTCTCGTGTTGGCCGCAGTGCTGCATCCTCTGGAAGTTGCTCCCCCAATAATTCATTGACCATGGCAAATAACACATCAAGTGCCTGCTGCTGATTCGAAAAATCTTCAGTAGCTTGTTTCACCAAGGTATTCGTCGCGGCCGAGGATGGAGCACCAATCAAATCTCTAAACCAATGGAGGTGTTTATCAATAGCTAAGTGCTGAGCATAATGTTGCCAGTTCACATCGACAACCTGTACCTGGGCACAATCGGTATTAATCAATTGATTGAGCATTCCTATGGCCACCGCCGGATCAAGCAAAAAAAACCCTAAATCGGCAAAAGATTCCTGTTGCTGGTCGACGACCATACCTACACTAGCCCAAGGACCCCAGGCAATGCTACGTGTTACCTGCCCACAACGATTACGGCGTGCACTTAAAGCGTCAAGGAAGCGATTCGCCATAGCATAAGGAGCCAGCGAGGCAGCCCCCCAACAACCGGAGATAGAGGAAAAATAAACTTGAAAGTCCAATGCATCTTCCTGGGTTAAAGCATCCAGAAACAAGGCTCCGAATGCCTTGGCACGCATCATACTGTCAATATGTTCACGATTAAGCTTAGTTAATGGCACCTGCTGACTGCTGCCTGCAACATGAAAAAGACCTTTTAGGGCTGGACCTCGCAGGCGCAATTCAGTCATAGCCTGCTTTACAGCCGCCATGTCACCAAGATCAACCTGTAACAGCTCAACCTTAGCGTGGGGATAACTTTGCCGCCAGTGCGCCAGGATCTGAGCATATTCAGGTACTTCAACCCCCCTACGCCCAAACACCACAACCCGGGACACTCCATGTACCAATAAATGCTCTACCACCAGACGACCAATTCCCCCCATCCCCCCTGTGACCAAATAAGACGCATCAGGTCGTAAACGCACAGGAACAGAAGGGGAAAGTGCTGATGTTCGAACACGCTGCAGCACAGGAACATAACGAAGTCCCTCTCGGTACGCCACCTCCTCATCTGCATTTTCGCTAACAATTTCCATCAGTGCCTGTGCCAATGATGTTCGCGAATGATCGATATCAATACATCCGCCCCAAACAAGTGGCAACTCCAATGACAAAGTTTTCCCCAAACCAATCAACGGAGACTGTCCAACATCGACATCCACCTCATCGTCCGGCAGGGACTGACCATAGCGCGTAATCAGCCACAACTTAGGTGGTCGTTCAATTTCAGCCAAGGCCGCAGCCAATGCCATAGCAGTACACCATCTACCCAACATCTCTAATGTGGTATCCGTAACCGACATAAGCGCTGAACCAGCGGGGGCAAAGTAAGCAATAACATCACACTCGCGCATATGATTTTGCAAATGCTCAGCCATTCTCTCCGGCGCCCAGCCCCAACAAGGGTCAAGCACCATGTGCTGTAATTGAAAAGCTCCGCCCGGATCAATTTCCGGTGGCGCTTCGTTATCGGTCAGCAATAACACTCGCAAAGGGACCAACATCTGCTCTTTACTCCGTAAAGACTCTGTTTGCCAATGCGCTTGGTATACCGGTACATCGACGCTTTCATCCGGTCTTAACTGCAAAATTTCTTCACGCAGGGTAACCGCTAATTCACACAATTGAGACTTAGTCAGATTATGTATTTGATCGCGAAAATAAGGCACTTCCATCTCCTTCGCTGACCCTGTCGGGCCAACATCTTATTCCGTTAATAAATTATTCGGTGAATAATTCCTCAAGCAACTGGCTAACGGTCCGTTCACCACTAACCAGACCATGCGGTCTCGAACAATCACGGCGTTCAAATGGATAGGTTGGTAAAACTCGACGTCGATAGTTGTTCTGCTCGAAATATACCGACCAGTCAACTTCCCGCCCCCCAGCCCAAAGCGACCCCAGAGCATTTCGCCAGCTCATTTCATTCAAGCCGACAGAGGCGTCGAGCCAAGTGTGACTCTGGCAATCTGCGCTTTGCAAAGACAAAACCCCCCCGGATAACTCGGTGGCTTCAAGAGGTATTCGTCCCAGTTGTTGCGGCGCTTGCTCTGTGCCATGTAACAGCTGATCGATGGCATTTCCCCAGCTAACTTCGCGCCAAAGTACCGCAGCCACCAACCACATATCACCTTGATACAAGACTTTGTCTGGTTGTACGCCCAGTAACATCAGGTATCGTATGGTGGCATAGTGCACACAAAACCAGGCCAGTGTGCCCTGTGCCACCCTGCTATCTTGATCCTGCACCACAACTTCATGACCCGTGTGATCATGTATCGCTTTTTGTGCCTCTTGCAAAGCTTCAACAAATCGATGTTGACCACGCCAGGCAATACTGTCCAACGACGGCAACTTATCAGTCAGTTTCAAGCAGAAAACAACTTGCTCAATCGGCTGAGATAACGAAGCTTGCTTGTTATTTAAAGCCAGTGCCAAGTCACGTAACTGAGAAATCAGATCGTTATAACTTTGCGGATAAAGACACAAAGCATATTCATGGCGGCAACGGCCAACCAGGGTGGAATAACAAATATCGCCTAAAACAGAGTCTCCATTTTCTTTACCTGATGGGCCTTGTAAATCATCGAGGTAGCGTTGATTTAACCTTGTCAGGGCAGACAAGGTTCGTGCCGATAAACAAAAAATATGGCCATCAGAAAATGGCTCACTGACATTACTGTCAATATTGTCATGTGCAGCAACAATCACATGTGCATTGGTGCCACTAAAGCCAAAAGAACTCACTGCACAGACAAGTTCATCCTCTGATGATGACTCCAGCGGTATTGGCGAAGTTGGAATACGAATGGCCTGAGAGTCGATTTCTAATAGTGGATTTAGTTCTGATAAATGTAAATTTGGAGGGATCCGTCGGTGCTTAATCATCAATAAAACTTTCAGTAAACCAACCGCACCGGCAGCACTTTCTGTATGCCCTAAATTACTCTTTACGGCACCGATATAAAGCGGATTATCAGCATCATGACCGACACCATAGGTTTGCTTGAGGGCTGACATTTCGATGGGGTCTCCAAGTTGAGTCCCGGTGCCATGAGCTTCGACATAACTAATTTTTGATGCGGATAAATTGGCCTTAGCCAAAGCTTTTTCAATTAGCACGACTTGTTGGCGTGCACTTGGCGCAGTCATACTCTGCCCCTGACCGTTTTGATTAACAGCACCTCCCCTGATAACCCCCCAAATCTCATCACCATCAGCCTCAGCTTCAGACAAACGTTTCAGCAGCACCATGGCACAACCTTCAGAACGAATATAACCATCGGCACCACTATCAAATGTCCGGCAACGCCCACTAGGTGACAACATACCGGCTTTGGACTGAACAATATTATTCGCTGGCGAAAGGATTAAGTTTATCCCCCCAGCCAGCGCCACGTTGCACTCCCCCTCACGTAATTGCTGTGCAGCCATTAAAACCGCGACAAGAGAGGACGAACAGGCAGTGTCTATCGCCATGCACGGCCCTTTCCAATTCAGCTGATAAGCAATACGACCAGGAATAGCACTAATGTGATGCCCCTGACTCATTAATCCCGTAATTGCTTTCGCTTGACGCTGTGACAGATCTGCAAAGTCTGATGGTCCAGGGCCGATAAATACACCGCCCTGCTCTGCCAAAGCCTCTGGTGTATAGGCTGCAGACTCAATTGTTTCCCATGCAACTTCCAGTGCCATCCGCTGTTGCGGATCCATGTATTCGGCCTCGCGATCGCTAAGACCAAAAAAACGATTATCAAACCCGTGCACATTGGTGATCTGACCACCATCATTAGTGCACATTTTACCATTTTCAGTACCGTCTTCAGAGAAAAAGCGCTTAACCTCCCAGCGTGTGCCGTCAAAAGGTCGTACGAGATCAACACCTTCAACTAACTTATCCCAGAAAGCGTCGATACCATCGGCTCCAGCGGGCAAACGACAACCCAAACCAATGATGGCAATATCGTCGTTACTTGAAAGATCCGATTCAGAAAAATGGCCAGATACCGCCTTTTCTTTAACCCGTGTCGCGCCTTTAGTTTCGAGACTCTTGCTGTCAACACTGTTATTTTCAGTATTATTGCTTTCGGCATTGCCAAGACTAAGAGTTGAACTAACAACTGCTTCTGTTTGTACTGTCGCATCAAAAGTACTGCTATGCTTGCGCAACTCTGTCAGCAACAAGCGCGATACAGCATAAATACTTGGCTCGTCAAACATCAGCGACACCGGCAACTTTAATTTCAACTGTGCCGCAAACCTGTTGCGCAGCTCTACCGACAGCAACGAATCCATTCCCATATCTTGCAGTGAACGCTTATGATCAATAACATCAGTGGCATTAATAGCTAGCACCTGACGTACCGTTTCTTCCACATAACTAGACAAATGTTTAATTGCAACAGTATCAGATTGACGCTTCAGCTCCTTTGTCAGATCCCTGTGTTCCCTTGATGATTGAGCCGTATCGTCATCAATATCTGGTAAATTTTCAGTCGTCTCAGCAGTAAAATAAGTCAACAAAGGTAAAGGAACACGTTCAACTAAATAAGCGCGGATACGCTGCCAGTCAAAGCGTGCAATAATAGCTTCCGTTTGACCACTGGCCAAGGCATCAATCATAGCGGCAAGAGCAATAGAAGGCTCAAGCATTCTCAAACCGGAACTTTCTATTTTCCTGCGCAAACGCGGGTCACTGGCCATACCAACTTTCGCCCATGGTCCCCAATGAATCACTGTTGCAGGTAATCCCGCAGCATAACGGGCCCGTCCCAAAGCGGCTGTAAAACCATTTGCACTGGTATAACTTGCCTGACCAGCGGAGCCCACTAGGTTAGCAATGGAAGAAAACAAAACAAATAACTCTATATCTTTACCCTGCGACAACCGATGCAGATTGATAGTACCTGTGACTTTGGTTTGCATCACTTGTTGAAAATGCATCAAACTAAGATTCTGCAATGGGGCATCTGCCAATTGTCCTGCCCCGTGAAAAACTCCGGCCAACGGCAGACGAATGGAGGCTGACACCCTAGTTTGCAGCTGGTCAAAATCAGCAATATCCGCACAAACTAATGTCGAGGGTACACCCTCTTTTTCAAGTAACTTCATGGTACTTAACACATCGGCATCTTCTGGTCCCCGGCGAGATACTAACAATATCTGACCAGCACCGGCTCGTGCCAGCCAACGAGCAACGGCCAGCCCCAGCCCCCCCAGACCACCGGAGATTAAATAAGCACGATCGCTACGCACAGCAACCGACTTCGAAATGACTCTATCGGCCTGCAGTAACCGACGGATATATCGACGCCCCTGGCGAAAAGCCAGGTGATTCTCATTATCATCAGCACGCAGTAGCAAATTAACCTGTGCCATTTTATCTTTCAAACTGCTATGAGGATCCAGATCAATATTCCATGGCCGCCACTGCGGTTGTTCCATACACAGAGTTTGCACGAAACCATTAACCATACCATCAACCATATTGACGACAGTATGACCGGTAATGCTTTCAACACCTTCAGTAATAAAACCCAGTCTCAGCTCTGCAATATAGCCAAGTTCAAGAAGAGCCTGACTTATATTCAATAACACCTGGGCACGCTGCTCCGCAGCTTTCACTATGGCTATTTGCTGCTTAGCGTCATCGGTCCAGCCCATAGAAAAGCTCGTCACCGGTGCCAACCAAATCAACAAATCCAGCGGCTTGTTAAAACGATGAATATCCAAGCCAGCAAGCACTTCAACAACTGATGCTTTTTGCCACCAGCCTTCAGCCAGAGATTGCCATTGGTTAGGTAACTCCATCCCTGCATCGTCAGACAATACCGCCTGCTCAACTAATACCAGAAAAGGACGTGACAAAATGGGTAAGGTCGATAGTTCAGCCTGCTCTTGCCACTCCATTACATAACGACAGCAGTCATCAGCACTGACATGCTGCAATTGCTTTACTTTTTCATTATTTGGCCAATAGCGACGGCGCTGAAAGGCATAAGTAGGTAATACTAGACGCTGGGGACGGACGGTACCGTATAGCGAAGCCCAATTTAGATCCAGACCGGTCCCATAGAGTAATGCCAGAGCACTGTCCCATGTTCCTATGTCTTGTGAACCTTCAAACAATAAGATAAGTGATGAAACCGCAGCAGATACTCGAGGTGAACCACCGATAGCCAAACACAACCACTGTCTTGACTCATCTGTCACCAGTAACGGCTCCAGCGGGCTCGCCTGTAACCAGGTATCAAGCGCTATATGATCTTGGCAAGTCTCAATACGACTCGCACCACTTTCGGCATCTATCACGGCAATTGTCGGTGGCAACAAATGCCAGCTTTCAAGCAAAGCTTTACGCTTTGATGACTGTCGTAAAAAAGCCAGTCCTTGCGAAATACTCAAGATACCAGCGGCACTGGCCGCAGCTAATTTACCTACTAAATCAGTGCCCGTAACTGCGGTAAGATGCACCCCAGCCGCCAAAATAGTCTTGTATGCTGCACAATGAATTAAATAAGATAAAGAAGCACTATCCTGATCATTATTGCCAGTCTCCCCGTTATCGCTGAGCTGCATATAGTCAGGGGCTTGAGCACTCATTTCCTTGAAATATTGTGTAAACGTCGAACTCGATGTTAACAGTTGTTGTATTAGTGACTGCGCCTTGTTACCCAGATCAGCGAGTACCAGTAATACTCCTTGCGAAGATTCCAGTTGACAACGGGCATTGTCCTGCTCATCAGCAATCCCAGGCAAAGCATTTACCAGTGCCTCCCGCATTTCGGCAATACTATCAGCAACCAGTGCCACCCGCTCCCGAAAATGATTTCGCCCAACCTGGCTGGTATATGTAAGTGCCTGCAGATCAATAGACTCGTCCGACAGATATTCTCGATAACGTACCATCAATGCATGCAACGCCTTCTGCGTAGCCCCTGATATAACAAGTATTTTCGGCCCTCGCCAAGTCACCGCTACTGACTTAAGAGGCACATTTCGCACTATAGCGTGGGCATTTGAACCACTAAATCCAAACGAATTGACTGCGCCATAGCGTAATTTTTGACTATCTTGATCAGTTTCCCCTGCCTGCCAGCTCTGATCATCAACCGCAATCTCTACCCCATCTTGCAAGCTAATATGGGGATTAAGACGGGAGAAATTACGCTGAGGAACGATATGGTTCTTCGACACGCATAAAGCAAGTTTGAGTAAACCAGCAATTCCCGCACAGGCTTCGGTATGACCAAGCAATGCCTTAACCGAACCGATCCATAATGGCGTTTTCGGATTACGATCCCGACCATAAGTTGCCTGAATGGAATTCATTTCAATCGGATCTCCTAACGGAGTTCCTGTGCCGTGCGCCTCAATAAACTGCACTTGTGCCGGGTCTAAGCGGGCATGGTCCAGCGCTGTTTGCATTAGTTGCACTTGTGCCGCAGAGCTTGGAGCAGTTAATCCCTGACTTCGGCCATTATGATTGACAGACGTTGCAGAAATGGCAGCCAGAATAGGATCTCCATCCGCCTTGGCTTGAGATAAGCGCTTAAGTACTAAGACTGCACAACCTTCACTACGCACATATCCATCAGCACGTTCATCAAAGCTCCAGCACTGGCCAGTAGGCGACAGCATACGAGCATTAGAGCTGACAATTGAGGCTTCCGGGGCAAGAATTAAAGAACTTCCCCCCGCCAATGCCACTTTAGATTCCCCCTTAAGCAAACTCTGGCAGGCCAGATGCACACTGATCAACGAGGATGAACAAGCCGTATCAACTGTCATGCAAGGGCCACGCAAGCCAAGAAAGTAAGCCAGCCGACCAGCGTCAACACTAAATGCCTCACCTGATGCATAATAAGGGGAATGTTTGGCAGTATCCCCTATCATATCCGGGCCGTTAAGATGAAGATAATCCTTGTTCATCATACCAATAAAGACACCTACGGACTGACTGTCCAGCTCAGCGCAGGAATGACCACTGCTTTCTATGGCTTCCCAAGAAACTTCTAGCAACAGCCGTTGTTGCGGATCCATGGACTCGGCTTCCCGAGGAGAAATAGAGAAAAAGTCAGTATCAAACTGATCCACCTGATCCAACAACCCCATTGCTCGAGTGTGGATCTTGCCACCAGCCTCAGGATCGGGATCGTAGAACGCCGACATATTCCAGCGTTCATCACTCATTTCACTAATAGCACTGTTTGATGACTGCAATAACTCCCAAAAACGATCAGGATCTGTCACCCCACCCGGAAACCTACAGCCAACACCAACAATCGCTATTGGCTCATCAGCTTGGCTTGGTTGCTCATCCAAGTTAACCAACTGTTTTTTCTGTTTTAATGCTAGCGCTAAAAGCTGGTTTTTCGACAGCTTTGCCAGTCGTTTGAGGTAATCACTTTGCCAAGGTCCGAAATCACTCATCAGTCAACTCCATCGCCAATAAAGCTTGCAAATCCTCATCACATAAATTTTCAATTTCATCCAAGTCGCTGTCTATCAGTATTGGCTGCCTGTTTGCTACATCATCGACAACTTGGGCCACAACCCCTTCGGGAGTTACTAAACCACTGCATGCCAGAACATGTTTCGCCAATGCTTCAAGACTGGGATGATCAAACATCAAGGTGGTTGCAAACGGTGAACCAACACTTTTAGTTAGCGACGCACTCAGCTCTATACTGACAATGGAAGTCACACCATAGTCAGAAAATGGTTTTAGAGGCTCAATCATAGCGGGAGATAACCCGGTTATATCGGCAACTTTTTCAGCCACAAAACGACGAGTACGTTGCAAACGTTCATCACCCAGTGCTCCTTCTAGCGTGTCCGCTAAAGTGATCACCGAGGCCTCTTGCGCTTGGGCCGTACGCAAAGAACTGAGCAAAGTGGGCAAGTGTGCTGCCTCATTGATCAGATCAGTCCGCCAACGTGCTACACAACATTGTGCTTCATCCACTTCCAGTAGGGCAGTAAACAATTCACTGCTGTGTTCAGGATTCAAGGCATCCATATAATGGGCTGCCTGCACCAGCTCCGGCTGTGACAAATGAGCGACCATACCCGTGTCTTGCCAAAGTCCCCAGTTAATAGAGGTGGCAGAAATCCCCTGCTTCCGTAACCAAAACGCATAATAATCAAGTTCTGCATTCGCCAGAGCATAGCTAGCTTGACCCACTGCCCCCAGTAAGCCCACCACTGAAGAAAACAACCATACAAAATCCAGCGTCCCTTCAGGCACAGCATTTAACAGGTTTCGGGCTCCAGCCACTTTGGGTGCATAAACCGCCTGCAAAGAAGCAGGAGATTGACCCGCCAGTAAGGCATCTTCGACAATGCCCGCAGTATGAATAATCCCGCGTATCGACATCTCTTTAGATATGAGTTCAATAATTGTGCTAACTTCAGCCGAAACGGTAACATCACAACAATGCAGAGTTACACAATCCCGCTGTCGGTTAAGCGCCTGTACCCATGCGGGTACTTCATCTGGTACGGTGCGGCCAAGTAGCACAACCTGACCAGCATTTTGCTTGTGCAAGAACTCAACCACCAGGCGTCCGAGTCCGCCAAGACCACCGCTAACTATGTAGCTACCGCTGTCAGCAACCGTTACAGCCGCAGCAGGATTCACGGATGTTAATTTACGCTGATACCAGTTACTACCACGTAGTGCAAAATGCTCCGGCCAAGCCAAAGTTTCACTTGGCAATGCAACTGCCGATGTCAATAAAATTTGCTTAGCTTGGTGCTGTCTCTCTGTCTCGCTCTGAGCATTGTCCACATCTACCAAAGTCAGCGAATGTGTGGCGACTTCCGCCTTTAAGGTGTTGACGAGTCCCCAAACACCCGCACTATTTGCCAATGTCATAACATCAGCTTGCTGCACTGGCTGGGACAACTGCGTCAGAAAAATAGCCCGATGTAAGCACTCTGCCGGAAGTTTTGCTAAAAACTGCAACACCACAAGATCAAGCACTCTTTGCTGCTGCATATCTGAACTGCGACTAGCTCGATCTATCGGCCAGGCATAAACAAAACCGAAAGGTGTCCCCTGGACATCCGCATAATGTCTCAATCGTTCAGCCAGCGCCACTTGAGCAGAACCATCAGCAGGAAAATCAGCAAAGTGAAGCTGCTCAACCTTAATATCAGCTTCCGTTAACAGCGCAGCCAGAGCCGCGCCCTGCCCCTGATCATCACTGAGAATTAACCAAGAGTTCGCGTCATTCTTAACTGTCGCTAAAGGAATAAGTTCAACAGGCTGCTCATTCACATGCCAATCGGGTGTGTAGATAGCAGGAATATGAGCACGTGTCGGCGTAACTCCTAAACTTTCTCGCTTTACCCACAAGCAATTCAGGCCGGTGATCTTGACCAGTAGCTCCCCTCGCACATCATATATGGACATGTCGGTTACCCCCCCCCCGACAGAGCTTTGACATTTACAAGCAACACGTACTTCAGAGGGCAATGGCGCCAGCCAAGTAAATTCTTCAATAATAACGGGGAGTAGCAGATGATCAGCATTGGCTTCCAGTTCATCAAGCATTACCGCCAGTACCGTTTGAAAACACCCATCCAAACTCCAGGGGGTCACTGCGTATCCAGGAGCCAGCTCCATATCAGAAAAGCTTAATTCAACAACAAAGGTATCGTCAGCACGGCGAATATTTTTAATTCCTTGAAATGGAGCTTGGTAGGTGTACCCCAATGCCACAATACGTTGATAGAATTCTTCACCACGCATCACAGCAACACTTATGGCCGGCAATGCGACACTGGCATAACCATCATCGGCACTCACATCAGTGCTTAGCGTTTCGACATTGGCTTTAGCATAAAGGGAATGGTCATTGTCGCCTTCTTGCCACGCAGACAATGCCAGGGATAAGACTGCTGATGGTAACTCTGAAGCCGTGATTTCGACACCATAGCTCTGTTCATTACCTAGCTTGAGCATTTGTTCCAAATGCAAATCACGAAGCACGACAGCCCGCTCTCGCTTCAAACACCTCATTCCGGCTTCAAGCAGCAATGAGATGTAACCACTGGCAGGGAAAATACTGTCACTTCCAATCATATGAGCCCATACTGCCTGATCTCTTTTTGGATCAATCCTGCTGGGAAAAAGACCTAAAACAGTTGCATCCCCTACATTGTTTACCGCGAGTTCTGTGAATTCTCCGGATGAAGGCAATTGCGCCGCAGCAGGTTTTTCCTTTATCCAATAAGAGCTTCGATCAAATTGATAATGCGGAACATCCGCTAGTTGTCTGGAACTTTCATGGGGGTAGTTACGCCAGTCGATACCAAGACCAGCCTGCGCTGTACGGATAAAAACCTCGGCCAGCGTATGGCTATCAGGATCAAGAATACTGGAGAGCCAGATGACACTCTTCTGGGTGTCCACCAAAGCGGCCATATTCGTCAGTACCGGCCGAGGACCAATTTCCACCACCATATCGACACCATGTGCCAGCAGACTACGTACCGATTGCTCAAAACATACCGGCGAACTTATATGATCGGCCCAATACTGGCCCGTCATCTGTTCGCTATATTTATCTCCAATAAGATTGGAAAACAGCGCCAATTTCGGCAGGTTATAGGTCAATGTATCAGCTAAATCCTGGAATGGTGCCAAGATTGGCGTCATAAGTGGGGAGTGAAAAGCGCGTTCAACTGGCAGAGTAAATGCTCTTATTCCTTTTTGCTCGGCATTTGCCACAATCGCAGCCACCTGCTTGGGATCTCCGGCAATGACTTGATTCGAAGGACCATTGAACGCAGCAATAGAGACAAGATCATAATCATGCAGCAAAGGCTCAACATCTCTCAATGGTGCTAACAATGCCACCATACTGCCCTTACGCGTTTGTTCATCCATTAATAGACCGCGATGACAAAGCAAACGAATGGCGGATGCCAAACTCATCACACCGCCATAACAAGCAGCTGCATACTCTCCGACACTGTGACCTAACACAGCATCAGCCTCTATACCTGCCTCGCGCAGCAACTCTGCCAAACTGTATTCAATACAAAAGAGAGCGACCTGTGTATAACGGGGTTGATGAATACGTGTTTGATCCTCTCCCCAGATCACTTCTAACAGTTCAAACTCACCATACTGACGCACCAGAGCAGCACAAGATTCCAGATGTTCACGATATCTTGGACTGAGCTGTGCCAGCGAGCGAGCCATACCAGAGTATTGTGAGCCTTGACCGGTAAACATAAAGGCAATACGTGGTTTTACCTGAGTCGTTGCTGAAACTGGAGTATTTAAAGTAAGGTTTTGCAATTGCTTTTGTAATGATTCCCGCAATGTCTCCAATGAATTAAATGAAAATGTGCATCTAAATTCATGTAAAGTCCGACCTTGGGTCAAAGTTTTGGACAATGCCGCAAGGTCAAGTGATTCACCACACTCATCCACGTAGCGGTTCAACGCCAGGAGATTATTTCGCAAAGATGTCTGTGATTTTGCCGAGATCACAGCAGGAAGCATACAACGACCACTCCACTGGCTCACAGTTGTTTCAATAAATTCTTCGATGATAATATGAGTATTGCTGCCACTGAAGCCGAAGGAACTTATTCCTGCCAACCTTGGCTGATTGTCCGAGGTTTCCCAGCGCTGTCCCCACAACGGGATATCGACATTGGCACGCTTAGTACGTAGTAACTCATTTATCTGCTTAACATGTAAATGAGGGGGGATCCATTTGTTCTTCATTGCCAGAGCCACTTTAATAATCCCCGCCATGCCCGATGCTGCTTCAGTATGGCCCAGATTAGTTTTTACCGAACCGACCTTAAGTGCTGATGGACGTTCAACCCCGTCACAATAGACATTTTTCAACGCCTGCATCTCTACCGGATCTCCCAGATAAGTACCGGTACCATGAGCTTCTACATAACTAACATCCGCCGCGTTATGACCAGACAATGCCAGAGCACGGTGAATAACAGCCTCTTGCGCCTGACCATTAGGTGCTGTGAGTCCATTGGTGCGGCCATCTTGCATCAGTGCCGCGGACTTAATAACCGCATGGATTTTATCACCATCACGGATCGCATCCTCTTTTCGCTTAAGCAGCAGAACAGCTCCACCTTCACTGCGAACATAGCCATTAGCACTACTATCGAAGGTTTTACAAAGCCCATCAATAGATAGCATGCCCGCCTTGGCATAAGCCATGCTCAAGGTTGGTGTTATCATAGTATTAATCGAGCCGGCAACCGCCAACTCAGCGCCGCCATCGGCGAGGTTTTGACAGGCGGAAAAAATAGCCGTGCTCGCTGATGAACAGGCGGTATCTATTGTGGCTGTAGGCCCATGAAAATCAAAAAAATATGCCAATCGACCAGCAGCAGTCGATAAAGCATTACTTCCCCCGTAATAGGCATCTACTCCCTCAAACTCTTGCTGGCGTAGAGTCAGAGCTTCATAATCATGAGTATAAGCTCCTAAGAAAATGCCGACCGGTTCTCCCTCCAATTTTTCAGCATCAATTCCCGCATGCTCAAAAGCTTGCCATGCTAACTCCAATAGAATACGTTGTTGGGGGTCTAGTGCTCTCGCCTCCGCAGGTGTGATATGGAAAAAGTTCGCATCAAATTTATCGATATCCTGTAAGAATCCGCCTTGTTGAATGTGCTGCCACTGCGGATCCAGTGCTTCTAACTCAGCTTTATATTCATGCCATCGGTCATCGGGACATCTACTAATAACACAGCCGCCTTGCTCTAATACCGACCAAAATTGTTCAGGCGTATCGATTCCCCCAGGAAAACGCATCGACATCCCCACAATCGCGATATCTGTAAAGGTATGCATCGAACTTGCTAATGCAGCAGAAGCAGGTTTGACCGTATCACGACTGACAACCTTATCGGCCATGGCCTCCGGCTTATCTTGCTGTGCAATATATTCTGCGATGGCTTTAACCGTGGTATAATTAAAAAAGTAAGCGGGTTCAAATTCAATACCAAATGCCTGATTTAAAAGAAGACGAAATTCCATAAGGCCCATGGAGTCAAAACCGAGCTCTTTCAAAGGGCGATCTTCTTTGATTGTTTCCGGGTTTTTCATGATACGGCGCATACATTCTGCCACAGTGTCAGCAATTCGATCTTTGCTGTCATGAATAATAATTTTCCCCCGGCCGGGTCCTTGTAATCGCGAGGCCAAATCATAGCGGATCAAGATACCTGCGCCTTCATTGTCCACATCTTCAGGTCGCGTACCAGGAACAACCTGTTCTATCGTCGCCCCATGGCTACAATGAAAACGTAATAACGGCTCAACCGGATAACCTTGTGCATCCTTCATAAAAACATATTCTTCCATCGACTTGGACTGTTCCTGATAGCCCAGACAACGGGTAACCCCATAAACAGCTTCTACTTTTGATGTAAGTGCTGCGAGGTCTAAAACATGCTCTAATAAATGCTCACCCAAAGACAGTGATTGATAATCGGGATCCGTACTCAACCCCAACAATTGCCAATAACAGCCGTCATCATTATGAGCACTGAGATAATCTATGTACTGCGATGACAAAATGTTATGCAAGCCATTGATTCGTTGGCTATAAACCACACTAACAACCCGTCCTTCATATTCAACGACTAACTGCCCCTCAGCAAAAGTATGATGACGTGCTTCAATATCTTCAAAGGACAAACGCAGATTTTCAGGCCAGCACGCTTGATCAATAGCAAGTAACTCTGGAATATCATCCAGATGAACTGGCCTGACAATAAAGTTTTTGGGACGCACTTGTTGCAGCACTATACGTGAGAAAGGTGTGGTTTTGGGATAACGAACAAGCGTTGCCCTATCTGGGTACAAACCTGCGCTTGCTAGCGCCTGATGGAACATACCTGCATCGACCAGCACCTGCTTGGACAGCGAATGATAAAAGTCAAAATGAAAGCATTCAGTTTGACTAAAGTACTCTCGTGTCAAAGTCACAGGCAAAGAGAATACTTCCAGTAGAATCAACCCGTGCTTACCCAGTATTTTTGCCCAACGAGTCAAGTAGTCACTTAAATCCCGGGCTATGGTCAATGAGTCTATCCACTCACCTGCTGCATTAATGAAAACATGATCATCCCGAGGTTGCGTATCTTCAGCTACAGCTTCAACATCAATGGGACGATCATGATCTAAAAACGAACGAACATGTAGTATTTGATCGACATCAGTAATGCCGTGAGCACGCAGATCTGCAATTAATATCTCGGGTTTGCCAATATCAGCAGGTAGCAACAAGTGCGGTAGTCCTTCCAGCGTAAGGCCTGTTTCCTGCAAAGATTTCTCATTGAAATCTGCACCAACCAATAACAAGGGATATTCTTCCAAATGTTGGCCACGCAGGCTGTTTTTAACAATTTCTTCATAGAGTGTTTTCAGTAACACCCCGTCACCACACCCCATGTCCACAATATAACTCGGCTGTTCCGATACTGGTGCCTGATTGAAGATCTCGACGACAAATTCAGCGAGATCATTAAAATACTTACCATGTTGAAAACCACTGCCAATCACATTGAGACTACGGTCTACATGTGTTTCATGGCCATCATTGTCACGTCCAAAAACATTAGCCGGATCACCACACAGTAATTCACCCAAACCTAATAGCATGGGCCGATACGAGGCTGTACTTGCCATTGTCAATGCCCGTTCGCACAGATGTTGCCCTTGTTGATTGAACACGAATGCTCCATCAGATTCCAGCAGATCTTTCTGCGCCAAAAAGTGCTGTAAGGCTGGTCGGACATCCGCATGGATATGGGAAGACAAAGTAGTCATTAATGCAGTATCTTGTTGATCAAATCCCTTTTCGGCTAATGCCAGTAACAGAGGAACCATAATGGCACCATCCATCAGCTGCTGCATTTCATCATCAGCCATTCCCCATCCTTGTGCTGCGATACCGAGCCAATATGTCATCTTTTCCACATCAACACCATCAAAAAGATAGGCAGAAAAGTCAATGTGATATAGATCTAAAATAGCCTCTGGAAGCTGACAGGAATCTCGAAATTTCGGACAGAGTGTATAGGTCTCCCGATCGGTCGATGTTACATAACCTAATGCGTGTAAGGTACGGAAAATAAGACGGCTGTAGCCAAGGTTGGCGGACAGCTCTTTGGTTATTTTCCGCACACTAACAGGTCCTTTCTCCAGTGAAGTAATAATTCCAATATCTTGGCAAACGGCCAGCATAGGAACTGCTGTATATCCGTGGAGATAGGTATTAACAACTTCCAGCATACGATCTATCCTTATATCAAATGACGTCTAGTTGAACGAGTTTATTCGTGATCACATCTCTGATGGTTTTCACCAGAGCCAAACGATCTTCATTAATGAAAAAATGTGAGCCCGGCAACCACCGACTGGAAAACTCTCCTGTAGTTTGCTTCTTCCAGGCCATGACTTTGTCGAGGCTAACCATGTGATCAGACTTGCCATTAACACAAAAAATATCATTTTCCAGCGGCGCTCCTGAGACATAGCGATAACTTTCCAAGGCAATCAAATCCGCTCTTAATTGTGGTAGCATTAATTGAAGCAGGTCCGGATTGTCAAAAATAACTTGTGGCATACCGCCATAACTTTGTAACAAATTAATAAACTGAGCATCACTCATTTCTACGACTGGTGTTGGCTTTAATGCAACGGGGAGTTGCGGGGCGGCATGGCCCGAAATAATCAATCCCGTTATCTTAAACTCTTTCCTCAACAATCTAGCAACTTCAAAAGCCACCAACGCCCCCATACTATGCCCCCAAAAAAACACCGGTGACTGACCCAGAGCTGGCTTTATTGCCCTTGCCAAATGCACGATAATTTCATGGATATTAGTCAGTGCCGCTTCTTTTCGAGTTCCTTCACGACCGGGAAGCCGCACGACATATGGAATAACATCTGCAGGTAAGTTTTTACAAAATGCGTGATATGACGACACACCGGCACCTGCATAAGGAAAACAAAACAATTTAGCTTCTGCATCTAGTGGTATTTGCTCCCCTATTTGAGAGCTGAAATATTTATTAAAATCAACGTCAATCATTATGCCATTTCCAAAAATTCTGTTTAACTAATACTCAACAGTGAATAACTCAACAATAAAATAAAGAGCTAACCTAACGAGATGATCGTTATTCACTGATAAGGCACTCAAAAGACCTCATTAACAGAAGTCTCGAAGTGGCTTAGCTTTGATGATAAATTCTATTGTATTTAGCTGGTTACCGTTATGAACAACGGATAAGAGCAAACATATGCGCCCTTGGTCTTGAACAGCAATATTATCTGCTAACGACCTTATGTGAAAACAGGCGTAGTTCCCCATATTCCCCAGTTTTTCACTGTCGGAATACGTAAATCCGCCTTAGGATCCCAATAAGCCTGCAATATAGGATCTTGCTCTTCCTCAGCAAAGCGCTTCAACAAGAAGGGTCTCATCGCTTCGGACATGCGGTACTCATACAAGATGCTACGTACCTCGCTCTTGCGAAAGCCCGCAAGTAATGCCTCACGCTCCACTGATGTAAGATCAGGATGCCAAGTATCAATAATAAACACCAGGCGGCTTTTGTCACCGTTCCATGCTTCATGTTCAAAGCAGTCTTCAAAGATAATTGACTCACCTGTTTGCCACTGTTTTTTTATTTCTCCCACACGAAGTGAACAATCAGACTCAACAATAATACCAACGCTGTAACGCAGTCTTAGCGAATCAACACTACAATGTGCTGCCAAGTGAGTATGGGGGTCCTGCCAAGAGAGTAGCGCTTCACAAAAAGGATGAGCCATACCACAACGAGGAATGTTTGCAGCAATACGCGAAAGAACGGGTGCGTGCATAGTCATAAAAGGCAAGCTGACCCCCATATACCACAAGGGATAGATCAGCCAGGAACCATCTGTAACCAAGCCACCGGAAAACGACAGAGTGCGCTTTCTCAAACGTAAGGCCTCCGCTTTGATTTCTGGAGTAGCTGCACGTAAATAGTCGGCAACCGGATCACCTGCCGGATCGCGTATGGGCTGATTATCAAGCCCAGGAAATATTGGCAAAAAAGTTGGATGCTGCTTGTGTAAAGGCTCAACGTGCGTAGCTTGCTCCATACGCAGTAAAAACTCTTTGACCCGATCCAGATCAGGTCCAGCATCCATAACCTTCTGGTAGTACCCCCCTTCTTTCATTACTTCTAATACGGCTTTACGTATTTCTAAATTTTGTTCGAACGGTGACGACACAATATTCTCCAATTATTTATATGTAATTAATCATCCAGCAAAAAGCTGAAGCAAACATGGATAACTGCAGTGTCTTATGTTTCGCTACATAAAGATTCCATTTCATTTTTTTCCTGACCATCTTTAGGTTGAAAATTCCAAGCGATATCAATATTGTTAAAAATACTTTCTGAAATTTTTTCCAGTAAGTTGATATTGTCCCGCAACCTCATGATCAGAGTTTCGTCATCAATATAATCAATTTGTAATTCTTTATTTAGATTTCTTCCGAACAAAAATGTTTTAGTTAAATCAACATATTCACCGTCTAATTTTGCATCATGCGTAATGGGTTGGCGTTTGAAGTGTTCAGCCACAGAGCGCAGTAAATGATTATAGCGGGCCAGATCGGTATCAATTCGCGCCAAAAACTCAGCATCAAAAAGTTTATTATGAAAATACATTAAACAGGTAACACCAAGATAAATAGCACTATCCCACAGAATTTTTTGCTTCATAACTAATCCGTTACCAAATTTCGGATATAAATCTTCATAAAGCATAGATACAACTTCAGCAAGCTTCATAAAAACACTGTTATGGGAACCCGCTAACTGGCTAATATCTTCCCCTCGAAAATCCCTTACGATAAGATCGGTAATAAAATCATTACTGTAAGCAATAAAATCACTGCCAGGAGAATAGAAAGGATCAATAAAGACCCCTGCTTCACCAGTAATACACCAGCGTTCAGCAGAGAAGACCTGTTTACAACTGTAGGAATAATCAGGATAACCTAAGAAGTCCTGTAATTGATCCCGGTAACCTTCTATTAATTTCGCACATTGAGGTTCGTGTTTGTATAACCAGGCCAGAGCTTTATTAAAAGAACTCATTTCTTTAATGTTATGCATTTTGTTATCGAAAACAATGCCAACACTGGTAGAGCCGGAGCCTAGAGGAATAAACCATAACCAATAGCCTGGTCCCATAAAATGATTGGTACTTAAGCGTTTCGAGGGACCGGAGCGCTTGAGCCATTCGGGATCATCACTTAAACAGCTAATATCCACTTCTGCATCCAGCCTGAACCATACAGCACCATTATGAAGCTTATTTTCTTTTTCTAATTTTAATTTACGCTTAAGAATGTTCTTGCGCCCGGCTGCATCAATCAGCCATCGACAATCAATCGATTTAACTTCTGAGCCTTGAATATATTTAACTTCGTGACGTTCGCCCGGTAACAAATTCACTTGCTGAACCCGGCATTTTGTGTGGACTTCAATATCATTTTCCAAATTTAATTCATGCAAATGATTTTCAAAGCGGCCGCGATCTAACTGATAACTTGGGGTTGTAGGGAATTCACTGGGGCCAATTTCAAAGCGCTTTGTCACATCACTATTGTCGCCCTGAGGAAAAAAATACCGTAAACCAAGTTTGGGCAGCTGGTAGGTATCGATATGTTCTTTTAGTTTAAGTTTTTCAGCAAAATAATAGGCTGCTACCTCAACACTTGACTCACCCACCTTATAACTGGCTTCTGGCGCAGGCCGGCTACCTCGTTCAAGAACGGTAATACTTATTTTTGGCATTTCCATCCGCAACTGACGCGCTAACGTCAATCCAGCCAAGCCACCACCAATAATTAAAACATCTGTTGTTATTCTTCTCATATAAGTTTATCCATAATTATTACTACATTGAAATTCCATATTTTGTTAATTATACGATTTCATCTAATAATACAAAAATTATTAATTAGTACTCCCTCACTCTCGTTATTAGGTAAAGTTAAACAAAAGACCAACAAAACTACGAGAAATAAGAAATAAAGTTATATTTAAGTTAGCTTACAATTTACTTTAACATGTATTGTGACTTTATTACCATTGAAAAACCAGCCCAATATAAAGTTGTCATTAAAAACCTTCTTAGATTCCAAGGATAACCGACACACTTTGGTATAGATAAGAAGGTCAGTTGCTTATAAGCTTCAGGCTCTCACACAATCCACCAAGGTAACCACAATGGGAAACCAACGTAAGCAACTGACGCTCAAAGAACGGTATCAGATTGAAGCATTTTGTAAACTAGATTTTTCAGCGAGAAAAATGGCTAAAGAGCTTGGCCGTAGTAATAAAACTATTTCAAATGAGTTCATTGACTCCTGCATGAAGGAGTATTGTGCGGAGACTGCACAGCAGCAAATGCAAATACGCCGTAGTGAGGCCGCTAAATACACTAAATGCTCTGCAAGCTTAAAAGAGCACGTCAGGTCGTTGTTAGTATTAGGCTTCAGTCCAGAACAAATAGCAGGACGAATGAAAAAAGAAAAGAGTGCTAACTCTTTGTCATGCAATACTATTTACAACCTCATAAAAAGAGAAAAATGGCACCAATTACTCCCTCGAAAAGGCAAACCTTATAAGAAGCGTAGTGGTGTTGAAGCTGGGGCAAAGCTTATCCCAGAGCGAGTCGATATCAGTGAACGTCCTGCTTGTGTTGATGAAAAAATAGAGATTGGCCATTGGGAAGGTGATACGGTTTATGGGCAAGATGGTTATCTTGTGACCTTAGTTGAACGTGTATCAAAATTACTGGTAACTTGCCGTGTTCCCAATAAAACTAAAAAAGTGGTGACCAGAGCGATTAATAAATTGCTTAAGCCATTTCAAGGAATGTGTAAAACGATAACATTTGATAATGGAGGTGAGTTTGCTGGTCATAAAAAAGTAAGTAAAGCATTAAGTTGTGACATTTATTTTGCAAAACCTTACCACTCATGGGAGAGAGGATTAAATGAAAATACCAACGGTTTGCTTAGGCGTTTCTTCCCCAAAGGAATGGCGATTGGCTCACTATCACACAAAGAGATCAAACAAGCTGAGTTTTTGATTAACATGAGACCCAGAAAGGCATTAGACTATCTGAGTCCGTATGAATATTTAACAGGCAAGCGTGTGTCGTTTATTGCTGAGATCTAGCCTTGACCAATATAAAATGAATCTGAAGTAATCATATATTTCTAACATGAAATGCGTCTAAATCTCAAATTCTGTTAATGATCATAAGGTGAAAGGCTTTTTTGCAATGCTCACATTACAACCACTTTCACAGTAAGATGATGATCATGGTGTCATTCAGGTCAATTTAGTCATCTCATGCCCAATAAATTTAATTCATCTAAGCGCAACCACATTCCCAAGCAATACTATAAACTGAGTGATTATAAATAATATAAGAGCTTAACTAAAAGTTATCGAATATTTAGACTGATAATTATTCAGTATGTCTTTCACACTATTTTTTAGCGTCTCAAACGTGATAAAAGCATGGCAGGATAGCCATTCATATTTGATCTTTTTCCAGAGTATTTCAATGATATTGAGTTCGGGAGAATAAGCAGGTAAATACATAATGACAAGCCCTTTTAGTAACCATTCATAGCACTTTTCTTTAAAACGCTTAGCGCGATGAAATGAAGCATTATCAAGGTAGACAATCGTTAATTTATCAAGACATTTAGTTGATATGAAATGCTCAAAAGCTTCTATAACAACCTCGGTGTTCACTTTACTTTCAGTGGCATGGTAAACAAGTGTTCCTTTTCTACTTAAAAAACCAAGTACATTAAGCCTCTTGCTATGAGAGTATGAAGGCGTCACTAACGGCTCTCCTTTTGGAGACCAAGCGCTGGGTAAGTTTGACTTCTGGCTAAAGCCAGACTCATCAAAATAAAAGAGCTCAATTTCCCCAGCCTCTTCAGCTGTAATGAGGCCAGCTAATGTTTGCTGACAATCTAAAAAGTCTGATTCAGAACGTTGATTTTTCAGGCTATATCTGGCACGTTTATAGCTATAATTGAATTTTTTTTAATGTTCTTTTTATCGTTGATTTACTGACTTTTTTCCTGTTTTTGATGCCATTATCGCCTGAGCTCGTTTAAGTTGATAAGGCTCATCATCGACCGACTCTTTTAACTGTAAGTTTTCAGCTTCATTATAGATTTCTGGTCGTCCAGTTCGCTTACCGTCATAAAGAAAGCTGATCCCCAAATCAAACCATAGATCTATCCATCCAGATACGGTGCTGGGTTTTACCAATAATATTTGGGCAATTTGCTTGAGACTGAATCCATGATAACTACTCAATATTGCATGAGCCCGCGTTCTACAGCGATGTTTAGGATGATTTTTGAATGCTTCTTCCAGCGTAGTGAACTCATGTTCTAACAGTGATCTAACTTGTTTCATATAAAAAATAATGAGTAAATTCAGTAAGTATTTATACGTAAATCGTAATTTTGATGCAAGATTAAAAGTGTAAAAAAATCAGTGTTTAAATAATGTTCTAATTAGTGGTAATTTTATACTCAGGTACTTAGTGATGCTTTAAAGCAACGTGGTCGTATTGATTTTTGGATACATAATAGTATAGAAAATATCTGGTATCACTCTAAAATAATATTCGATGGCACAGGCTATAGCCAAGTGCCCCCCCAATGAGGCTATTCTTATTTGTCATCAAATCAGAGTGATTTTCAAACTTCCTTTCAGGCAAACTGAAGGGGTTATTAACTCCCTTTAATTGTTGATCAGATCAAGATCAATTAACAGGTTACATCGCAATGTCTTTTTCTCATACACCAGAAACGACTATAGCTATCCTATAACTCATGCTATTGTAACCACTATGCTGAATTTTCAATTGCCGTGCTTTAAATTCACAGTTTCTATACAGTGATTATTTTATTAATGGATATATTAGGTGTTCTCATGAATACAAAAGAGTTGAAAAAAAAATATAAAGATATGTTGGAACCTATGGGAGTGTATAGAATATTGAATCAGGAAGAACATCTATACCTGATGGGCTCTAGTAAAAATATTCGAGCTACATTAAATCGTCATCGTACTGAGCTAAAGTTTGGTACACATAGAAACAAAGCTTTACAAGCAGATTGGAATCGATTAGGGAATGAAGCATTTTCTTTTGAAGTTGTGGAATTATTACCTCCCCCCAAGAATACCTCTAATTATGACCCATTAGAGGATTTAAATGAATTATTGGAGTTAATTTTAGAAAGAGGAGAGTATAATCCTGAAAAACGCTATCAAGGTAAATAAAGTAATGAAAACAATAAACAATATTGAAAAATGTAAAATCACAGCAAATAAGTTGAGAAAGATTGTTAGAAATCAGAATGAGGATGAATCTGGGGAGGTTATCCAGTCAATTCTTCAAAGATTTCTGGAAAGTGGAGAATTAAGTCATATAAAAGGTGAATTGAGCCAGATTAAACAACTTCGCTTACTTCCCTTAGTTAAATATCTTAACCTTATTGCTTATGAGGCTGGTTATGAAAATTGGTCTTCAATGAAAAGTAGTATAAAAAAAGATGATGAAATTGGTTTTAGTGAAGAAACAGGATTATATAAGCCTAGGGTAAGTGAGTTCCATTTAAATGTTTGGTGCCGAAATTACGAAGAAGCTAGAGAGTATTTAGATGCTAATAAAGGTTACTATTTATTACAATTTAAAAGTAGTTTCTTTTTAGCTCTGGCACCATACATTATGGATTTAGGGTTAGATCCAAAAGATAAGGATTGGGAAATAATAGATTGGGATTGGGTAAAACCAAAAGATAAGGAAGCTAAAAAACGCTTATTACAAAAGTTGCAACAAGCTTGTTTAAGTGTTGAAAATTAAACTTATCTATACAACTCATTTCGGGTTTAAGGACATGCTTCAAAAGAGGCCTTGTTGCAATGCTATCTAATCAGGTTTTTTGATACCGATTAGTTAGATCGGCAACTTTGAGGCATACCAAACCCAGTTAAACGATTCCCGGTTCTGTCGCAAACAGATGGGATAGTTTATAATATCTCCCTTATTTCTTATATTTACATTTATGCTCATCAATTTTTCTGGCCGACATTTTCCGCAAGATATTATCATGCAAGCTCTTCGTTATTACCTTGCCTATAAACTCAGCTATCGAGAAATTGAAGAGATATTTGCTGAGCGTAATATCCATTTTGATCACTCACCCTGAACCGTTGGGTTATTAAATATGCGCCACAACACGAAGTCGTTTTTAGAAGAAAAAAGCGGAAAGTATCGGGTTATTGGCGGATGGACGAGACCTACATCAAAATAAAAGGCAAGTGGGTTTACTATTATCGAGCCGTTGATAAATTTGGCGCGGTGATTGATTTTTATTTGAGTGAAACCCGCGATGAGCCAGCGGCTCGGGCTTTTTTCGATAAAGCGATAAAGAGTAATGGTGTACCAGATAAAGTCGTCATCGATAAAAGTGGCGCTAATGCTGCGGCCTTAGATACTATCAATATCCGCCTTTGGTTGTCTGGATATATGCTTTTTATGATTGAAGTTTTAGCGGTCAAATATCTCAATAATGTTGTCGAACAAAGTCATCGAAAAGTGAAGGAGAAAGTGCATCAATGTTTAGGTTGGAAGTCCTGGGAAGGGGCTGAGTCGACATTAGCTGGTGTTGAGCTTTGGTCCATGATTAAGTTGGGGCAGATGGACACCACTGCAAACATGATTCCGTGGGAACAATTCTATTCTTTAGCAGACTAATTGTGTCTGAGGAAGTCCGTTCCCTCAATTTATAGCGGCGAATTTTTAGTTTGCGACAGAACAGTATATTATGTCAATGTATAGGTTCAGCGACACACAAGTGTTGTTTCAAGCATAAGTCTGCATAGTGGAATTATAAAATCAACGTCTTAGGAAAATGTTTGCACCATAACCTCACATAAAATATCAGCATAAGTTTACATAAAACCGAAAATAGCCTGCCAATGCGAAACATTGTCTAATCAGCGCAAATGTAAAAGTGTCACTTTATTACAAACTGTAATTGTGCTGTACTCATTGACCTTTGAACCAAAAAACAAACACTATTGCAGCTTAACCTAGATTGGTTCGTATCAATGTACTATTACCTCTATTACTACCAACAATAAAAACTTAGTTGTTCTTCAGATGAAGGTTAATTGCATTTTTATGCATTAATCACTTACAACTTGGAATGCTTAATTTTTCAAAAAACTACGAAAAATAGGTTTATAATGCAAAAAACCACCCCCATTTTCTCTATTATTTCAAGTAAGCATACAGCTTCGATTTAGTGTTACACGAACAAATAATGTGTAGCTGTTATCCTTAGAATCTAAGATTCTTGTTTACCATTTTCGGCATCACCTGCATGTTATTTATGATCATAAATAAAAAGTATTAGCGCTGTTAGTCCTATAGGGGCTAGCGGAACTAAGGCTAAAAGCAAGGCTATGGGTACAGAGTCGAGATCAAAACGTATGAAATATATTGCAACGCCAACCGACACTGGATGAGTGATGAACAGCCCCTGAACGATCTTAGCACCGATACTTTTATTCCATTTTTCATGTCCTGGTAATATGGCAAACATAAGGCAATACCAAGTAAAACAACCAAATAAGAGTGTGACTCCACTTGTAATTTTAAAAAACCATTCCAAATCGTGATTTATCCTATTTTACTAAAAAAATACCTAGTCATTATCCATTCAAAACCTTGAGTTAATGGTTAAAATTCAAACCATCTAGGTAATAGCTATAGTAAAAAAAATGCTAAAATATCTAAGGGTACCTCAAAATGTTTTGATGAATCCCACGACACAATTATGGATATTTTGATAATCTGATTAACCTACCAAGACATATTCATTAATATCATTTTAAGTTTTTTATCTCTACCATTATTGATACACCAAAGCGGTGTTTTATTATCTAATGCTGCAACTTTAGTTGACAGCCAAGTTTCAGGTGACCTCCCTACTTGAGATATCACCATAGCCATCAATGAATCATTTTTAGTAAGGCTTAATATTTTTTCTTTATTACCAAAATATAACCATTTTTTTTCAAATAACTTGGCAAAGCGTTCCCAAGAATTAACATCAAAGTGAATATCACTTTGTTTCATAACTAACCTTCTTTAGCTGCATTATAAGGTCTTTTATCTAAAGAATGATGCTTAAGTTGAAGTTACTTTCATCACTATCTGACTTTTATCATTATCAGATAGCTTTTTCTTCATACGAGCAACAGTTTATGACCTCGACTAACTGGCAATATGTGTCGTAATTATTTTGATTTAACTCCAAATAGAAATCAAGTGTTGCTGCAACCCTTTATTCATCCATACAGCATAAATATATCCCATAAAATCTTCATCCTCATCTATTTCAGGCTTAATAGGTTCAAAGTTAGGAATGCCAGCCCACCATGCTTCATATTCTATTGATACATTTAGCTCATTCAATTCCACCTCAAAAATTGTCGTTTTCTTTATAAAATCATGTGAATATCGAAGAAGAGTATCCTCAGAAGATAAATCCCACTTTTTATCTCCAATCTGCAAGATTAATAAACTATTGAGACTAAATATTGCTACGATGTTTTGCTCTAATAGATGAAAATTTCCTTTCGATTTTTCATCTATATCAGTAACAGGTTTATTAAAAGTGCATGTTGAGCTGTCAAAATCTACCAGCTCACCTTTATCAAATGGTTTAGATAAAATCATAAATTACCTGTTAGCTTCGAAATGCCCGTAAGTATATCCATTGTGTTATTTGGCCTTAAAGCTGCATTAATTACACTCCTTGTAGTCTCTACGATGACATCCTTGTCATCGAAGCTCACTGCCGCATTTGCACCTCTATCAAAAGCAAAGCATCATTTCTCCGATTTAAGCGCTATCCAACCATCGCCGACAATTAGCCGCGCCTTGCCGCCGTTTACGGTCTAAATGTTCGCAATAGGCATCGAGTTCTTGAAGTGTGCCTACTGGCCCTTTAAATAATCGACTAAAATCACTGGTGATTTTCAGCCAATTATCTTGGGGAATATTTAACCTTTCAAGCAGTTGCATCGAAGACTGGCTTATTGCACCGCGCTTATCATCTCGAATAATCCTACCTGTATCATCAACCAATTGCAGATAATCTTGAGCGTTAAACATTAAGCCTTTGGGCATATTCTTGCGTTCGTTGCCTACAAAAGGCAGTAAAGTGCTTGGCTGCTCACCATTTAACGCCGACTTGATTCTGAGTTGAATACTAGTAAAGTCAGATTTTTCAGGTGCTTGTGCCATTTTGGCACGAATGGGATTGAGGTCGACATAAGCCATGCAAGCCAGCACCGCTGCATCATCCAATAGCGCTTGAGACTTAAATCGTCCCTCCCAAAATCTGCCTGTACACTTGTCTTCTTTATTGGCCATCCTAGCAATGGGTTCATTCAATGCTCGCATAAACCAACTGATATCACTTAAGCGACTGCGGTATTCTTTAATACGTTTCTGTAAGATTTTTTCTTGATATTTTTCAATGATTTTGTCTGCAATAAAGTCACTGTTTAAATCATCACCTTTAAAGATTTTTTGCCATTGCATGACCACTTCAACATCTGACCAAGCATCAAGCAGCGCTACA